>CAZILI010000320.1:0-5024 GCA_964539965.1 uncultured Burkholderiales bacterium
GCAGATGCTCTCGCTCATGTTCGTGTTCGGCATCGTCAGCCGGCTCGCCTCCGGCTGGATTTCCGATCACATCGGCGGCTTGCGCACCCTCTTGCTCGGTTCGGCGCTGCAGGGGGTAGCGCTGCTCATGTACCTCCCATCGAACGGTTTGACGTCGCTCTACCTCGTCTCGGCGCTGTTCGGTTTGTTTCAAGGCGGCATCGTGCCGTCCTATGCGATCATCGTGCGCGAATACTTCCCCGCGCGCGAGGCAGGCTGGCGTATAAGCGCGGCGATAACCGCGACCATGCTCGGCATGGCCCTCGGCGGTTGGATGTCGGGCGCGATTTTCGATTGGACCGGTTCCTACAGCGCGGCGTTCGCGAACGGCATCGCGTGGAATTTGCTGAATTTGTCCATCGCGTTTTGGTTGTGGCAGCGGGTGCGCAGCGCGGCGCAGTTGAGAAGGGGCGCGGCGGCGGCATAGCGGCTGCTGCGGCCTTTCGGGTATAGTGTCTAAAGCGATTTGCACGGAGTTTCGCTGTGGGAAGTGTAGGAGCACCGGCAGAAGTGATTGAGTCGCCGCTCAGCTCGGCGGAGCTCGCCGCGCGCTGGCGCGAACTTCTCGCAGACCCGCGCCTGATTGATTTTGCCGGCAAGGTCGATCTCGATTGCTGGGGGAGGATCACATTGAGCCCAGTCAGCACGGAGCACGGTGGCGTTGCAGGGAACTTGGTGCGCTTGCTGACGGGGCAACTGGGTGGGCGCGCTTTGGTCGAAGCCGGTGTACGCGTTGCTTCGGGCGTATTCGCGCCGGACGTCGCATGGTGTTCGGAAGCGTTTTGGCGAGCAAGACGCGACGAAACGCCGCTGGAGCAAGCACCTGAACTTTGCATCGAGATTTCGTCGCCCTCGAACGTTATTCACGATTTGCGCGCTAAGGCGCGCGCGTACATCGATGCTGGCGCCAAGGAAGCGTGGATCGTCTTCCCCAAGTCGCAGCGCGTGGAGTTTCACGACGCTACCGGTGTCGTAGCGCAATCGGCTTTCCCAGTCGATCTCGCGCAGGCGTTTGCCTAACGCGCGCCGCACCATGCTCATCGCACAAAGATCGGATTGGCCCTTCGACGTACGTCCGCTCACGCCCAAGCTCGGCGCGGAGTTAATTGGAGTCGATCTCGCCGCAGGTGTCGACGAGCGCTTGTTCGCCTCGATCTACCAAGCCTTCTTGCGCTACCAAGTGCTCCTGTTCGGCACGCAAGAGCTGCCGCCCGGCCGCCAAGTCGAATTCGCGCGCCGCTTCGGCGAGGTGCAGATTCACGTCATGAATCAGTACCACCTGCAGGACTACCCGGAGCTATACCGCCTCTCCAACCTCGACGCCCAGGGCAATCCGACCGGCCGCCATCCGGACAAAGGCACGCTCGCGTGGCACACGGACGGTTCCTGGCGCCGCGTCACCGGCCAAGCGACGATTCTCTACGCGGAGATCTTACCCGAGCGCGGCGGCGAAACTTACTTCTGCGATATGTACGGCGCCTACGAGCGCTTAAGCACGGAGTGGAAAGCGCGCATCGCGAACTTGCGTGCGGTGCACAACCTGGATTTCTCGCGCAACCGCCGCCACGGCGAAGAGCCGATGACCGACGCCCAGCGCCAAGCCGTGCCGCCGGTGGATCATCCGATCGTGCGCACGCATCCGGAGACGGGGCGCAAATGCGTGTTTCTCGGCGATCATGCCGAATACATCGTCGGCATGGACTATGCGGCGGGTCGCGAGCTAATCGATGAATTGAACGAACTCATCGTCCATCCCGATCTCACCTACGAGCATCGCTGGAGGCCGGGACAGCTTATCCTGTGGGACAACCGCTGCCTGCTGCACCGCGCCACCGAGTACGATGCCGCGCGCGAGCGGCGCGTGATCCGGCGCTGCACAGTGCTGGGCGAAGCGCCGAATCCATAACGCAAAGTAGGGTGGGCAAAGCGTAGCGTGCTGCGCTTCGCCCACCCTACAACGCCGTCCTTGCTGCCCTCCCCGAACGAGGGGGATCATCGTTGCGCGAAGGCGCTAAACTGGCGCAACGCCGGGGTTGCGGAGCTGCTTCGCCTGATCCCCGCAAACTGGCACGAATTTCCGAATCTGTTAGCCGCATGCAAGTTCGCCGGCCCTAGACTGCTTCGCATCGAGCACCGGTCGGCGCTCGAACCTCAAGGGTTCTTAGGCAAAGGAGAAAAGCGAATGAAGAAGATTCTAAGCATTTGCATCGGCGTGGCGGCGTACTTGGCGATCCAAGGCGCATCGGCGCATTGGCCGGAACAAGCGCCACATCAGATGGCCGATCTGGGCGAGCTGAAGTTGGAGAAGGGCGGTGTCATCAAGAACTTCAAGATGTCCTACGTCACCCACGGCAAGCTCAACGCGGCGAAGGACAATGCCATCTTGTTCATCCACGGCTTTGCGGCGAATCACCACCTGTTCGACCACATGATCGGGCCGGGCAAGGCGTTGGATACCGACAAGTATTTCGTGATCTGCCCCGACGCGTTGGGCGCCACACAGACAGGCTACGAGCACACGACCAGCGCGAGCAACAGCGGGCTGAAGATGAAGTTTCCGCAGTACAACGGGCGTGATATGAACACGGCCATGCACCGGCTCGTCACGGAGAAGCTGGGCATCTCGCGCTTGCGCATGGTCACCGGCATCTCGAGTGGCGCGGATCACAGCGTGCAAATGGCGGTGAGCTATCCGGACTTCATGGACAGTATTGTGCCTCTGGTTGGCGGCGCGCTTTGGGGCACGCAAGGGATGTCTTTCGGTTCGGTGATGAGCGCCATCATCACGAGCTGCGATGGTTGGCAGGACGGAAACTACGATAAGAATCCAACGAAGTGCGCGACCGCTAGCTTGTCGCAACTGATCCCCTATTTCTACACCCGCGAGTGGTGGGATTTGTACATCGACACGCCGGAGGCATATGACCGCTGGCGTAAGAATTGGGGCGCGTTCTACTTTGATGTACAGGACACGCGCGATCTTTATTACCGCATAGGCGCTTGGGGCGGCGGCTGGGTTGGGGATACGCCCGGGTTCAATAACGATGTAAACGCGGCGCTCGCCTCAATCAAGGCAAGGACGCTGTTCATCTTCAGTCCGCAGGACCAATTTCACCTGCCTCACCACATCGCCACACAAGTGAAAGCCATTCCCGGTGCGCGCTCGATTGGGGTCGACTCGCCTGCGGGGCATCTGATTTGCTGCAACGGCGATCCCAACGCAACCTATACAATCGGCCAGGCGTATAAGACGTTCCTGAATGAGCTGGATGCCGAGAAGGCGAAAATGAAGTAACGGCATACTTGGAGAGACTATGCAACCGCCGCTGATCGACGTATCTCGACGCTCCTTCTTATCCCGTACCGCCGGGCTCGCGCTCGGCGGCATGGCGGCAAGCTACGCGCGCATCGCGGCGGCGGAGCCGCCGCCCGAGACACCTCGCATTCGCCTAATTCACGCGCCTACGCTATGCCTCGCGCCGCAGTACATTGCTGAAGATTTGCTGCGGCTGGAAGGTTTCACAGACATAAGGTATTCCGCACTGGGAACACGCCGCGCGCCCCACGCACTGTCCGACGGTCGCGCGGACATATCTATGTGGAATACACCGGGCTTGTTGCCCTACATCGATCAAGGTTTTCCGTTGGTATTGCTTGCGGGCGTTCACTCGGGCTGCTACGAGTTGTTCGTCAATGAAAGCATCAAGGCGATTCGAGACTGCAAGGGCAAGACGCTCGCGACTTATTTCCCCGGCAGTGGCGATCACTACATGTTCTCTACCATCCTTGCTTACGTTGGTATCGATCCGCAACGGGATGTGAAGTGGATCACCGCGGAGAGCACTACGCTCGACGCCATGATGCTCTTTGAGGAAGGCAAGGCCGATGCGTTCTTTGGGTTCACCCCTCAGCCTCAGGAACTGCGCGCCAAAGGTATCGGTCGTGTGCTGATAAACACGACGGTGGATCGCCCTTGGTCGCAGTATTTCTGTTGCACTGTCGCTGCGAGCCGCGAGTGGGTGCAACGTAACCCCATCGCCACCAAGCGCGCGCTGCGCGCGATTCTCAAAGCATCCGACATCTGCGCCACCGATCCAGAGGGCGCTGCGCGCTTTCTGTTCGAGCGTGGTTACGAGCGCCGGCTGGACATTGGATTGCAGGTGATGAAGACGCTGCGCTACGACCGCTGGCGCGAGTACGATCCGGAAGACACCATCCGTTACTTCTCGCTGCGACTGCACGAAGTGGGTCTGGTCAAATCCAATCCCGAGAAGATGATCGCGCGCGGCACGGATTGGCGCTTCTTGCAGCAGCTTCGGAAGGAGTTGAAGGCGTGATAGCGCGCAGCGAGGGCTGTCAGACCACTGTGGCCGGCATGCCGAACGTGATTGTCGTCGTTCCCGCACAGGCGGGAACCCAAGTTCTTGCTAAACGACATTGGGTTCCCGCCTGCGCGGGAACGACGAGCGTTCTTCGGCATCTACCCAGGTGCCGCTTAGACCTGTAGAAATCGAAAGTAGTCACGCGTGATCGACTGGCTCCCTCGCTTCGTCGCACGCATCCGCGCCACGGTACACGCCAAGTTGCTCGGCGCGTTCTTGTTGATCGTCGTGTTGCTGCTGGCCGCGGCCGGCGCCGCGCGGCAAGCGCTGCGCGAAGTCAACCAGCGCGCGGAGGACATGGTGCTGCTTCAGCGCAAGATCGCCGCCTATCGGCAGCTCAACCACGACACCGTGGGACAGCTCTACAGCGTCGCCTCCTCGTTAGTCAAGTCCGATGAGGCGGAGCTCGAAGCGACGCTGCGCCAACTTACGCAGTTCGGCTATGACTTGGATCGGCTGCAGTTCGTGACGCAGTCGGAGCAGGAGGTGATGCGGCGAGTGCGCAAGAACTACGAGCGATTCATCGACGTCGTCACCCGCGCGGTCGGCTCGATCCGCGCAGGCAAGGCGAGCGAAGGGCGCGACATGCAACTCATCGAAGCC
>CAZILI010000321.1:0-5021 GCA_964539965.1 uncultured Burkholderiales bacterium
CGCCAACGTTGCCACCATCTCGGCCGGATGATGGCCGTAGTCGTCGATCAAGGTGAAGCCGCCGCCGGCCGGCAAGGCGACCGTGCCGTAGCGTTGAAAGCGCCGCCCTACGCCCTTGAACTCCGCCAGCGCTTTCACGATCGCTTCCTTCGGCGCGCCGATCTCCAGCGCCACGCCGATGGCGGCAAGCGCGTTCAGCACGTTGTGCGCGCCGGGGAGGTTGAGCGTCACGGCGAAGCGCGGGCTGCCGTTGGCGAGTTTCGACTCGCGAATTTCGGCGACGAAGCGCATCTGCGCGCCGTGCGCTGTCACGTCGATGGCGCGAATGTCGGCGTCGGGCGCGGTGCCGTAGCTCATCGTGGGCTTAGTCAGTCGCGGCATGATGGCACGCACGTGGGCATCGTCCGCGCACAGCACGGCCATGCCGTAAAACGGCAGGCGGTCGACGAAGTCGACGAAGGCGCTTTTGAGCCTCTCGAAATCGTGCGCGTAGGTTTCCATATGATCTGCGTCGATGTTGGTCACCACCGCCAGTACCGGCTGCAGATACAAGAACGAAGCGTCCGACTCGTCCGCCTCCACCACGATGAACTCGCCCTGACCGAGACGCGCATTGGCGCCGGCGGCTTCCAGGCGGCCGCCGATGACGAACGTCGGGTCCATGCCGGCCTCGGCGAGAACGCTAGCGATCAAGCTCGTGGTAGTGGTCTTGCCGTGGGTGCCCGCAACCGCGATGCCTTGCTTCAGGCGCATCAGCTCGGCCAGCATCATCGCCCGCGGCACCACCGGAACGCGCCGCTCGCGCGCCGCGATCACCTCCGGATTGTCGGGTTTGACCGCGGTCGATACCACGACCGCGTCGGCGTCGCTGACGTTGCTTTGGGCATGACCGAAGACGACCTTGGCGCCCATGCTCGCCAAGCGTTGCGTCGCGGCGTTGGCAGCGAGGTCCGAGCCGCTCACTTGATAGCCTTGCGTCAACAGCACTTCGGCGATGCCGCTCATGCCCGAGCCGCCGATGCCCACGAAGTGCACGCGCTTGACCTTATGCCGCATGCGCCAGCTCCAAGCACGCCTGCGCCACTCGCTCGGTGGCCTCGGGCTTCGCCAATGCGCGCGCTCGCTGCGCCATGTCGAGCAAGCGCTCGCGGGTGAAACTCGCGATCAAGTCGGCCAGGCGCTGCGGCGCCAATTCCACCTGTGGCAACAAGATCGCGGCGCCGGCCTCGCTCAAGTGACGCGCGTTGCCGGCCTGGTGATCGTCCACCGCATAGGGGAACGGCACCAGCACGCTCGCCACACCGGCGGCGCACAGCTCGGCGACGGTGAGCGCGCCCGAGCGGCAAATGACCACGTCGCAACGCCCGTACTCGCTCGCCATGTCGTCGATGAACGCCTTGAAATCGGCTTCGACCTGGGCGTCGGCATATTGGTTGCGCGCGATTTCCAAGTGGCGCGCGCCGGCTTGGTGGGTGACGATGGGTCGGGTGGCCGGCGGCAACAGCGCCAGCGCCTGGGGTACGGCGACGTTGAGCGCGTGCGCGCCGAGACTGCCGCCCACCACCAACAGCCGCAGGTTGCCGCTGCGGCCGGCGAAGCGCTCCTGCGGTGCCGGTAGCTGCGCGATGTCGCCTCTCACCGGGTTGCCGACCCACTCCACCGGCCGGTTGGGTTTGAGGAAACGCGCCAGAGGATTGCGAATCCTCTCCTCGAAGGCGTGTGGAAAGCCGCAGAGAATGCGATCGGCCACTACCGACAACACACGATTGGTGAGTCCAGCAATCGAGTTCTGCTCGTGCAGCAACAGCGGCCGACTCGCGAGGGAGGCCATCAGCCCACCTGGAAACGCGGCAAAGCCGCCCATGCCCAACACCGCGTCGGGGCGCCGCCTGCGAAGCACGCGCCAGCTCTGCACACAAGCGAGCAGCAGCGCCGCCGGCAACAGCGCCCATCTCAAGACGCCCTTGCCGCGCACACCGGAGAACTCGATCCACTCGATCGGATAACCGCGCTGCGGCACGAGCTTCGCCTCCATACCGGTCGGAGTGCCCAACCACACGACCGTGACGCCGCGCGCGGTGAGTTGGTCGGCCACCGCGAGCGCCGGAAACACGTGGCCGCCCGTGCCGCCCGCCATGATCAGTACCGTAACGGAAGCCGGCGATCGCTGCGGCGACGGGCTCACAGAGTGGTACCTTTCATCAGTTGGCGCGATTCCCAATCGATGCGCAGCAACACGCCCAACGCCAAGCAGTTGGCGAGGATGCCGCTACCGCCGGAAGACAGCAGCGGCAACGTAAGGCCCTTGGTCGGCAGCACGCCCATGTTGACGCCGATGTTGATGAGCGCCTGCGCGGCAAACCACACTCCCACGCCGTAGGCCACCAGCGCGGCGAAGTAGCGCTCGAGCGACGAGGACTGATGCCCGATGCGAAACGCGCGCCAAACCAGATAGCCGAAGCCGGCCAGCACGCCGCATACGCCCAGCAAGCCCAGCTCTTCGGCGATGACGGCGAGCAAGAAGTCGGTATGCGCCTCGGGCAGATACAACAGCTTCTCGACGCTGGCGCCCAAGCCCACACCTAGCCATTCGCCGCGGCCGAAGGCGATCAGCGCGTGACTGAGCTGATAGCCCTTGCCGAACGGGTCGGCCCAAGGGTCGAGGAAGGCGAGTACGCGCTGCATGCGGTACGGCTCGATCAAGATGAGCAGCACTAGACCCACCAAGGACAACACCGTGAGGCCGGCGAACAACCGCCAGTTCATGCCGCCCATGAAAAGAATCGCCATGGCGATCGCCATGATCACCACGAACGCGCCCAAGTCGGGCTCACGCAGCAGCAACCAGATCATAACGCCGAGCATGGGCAAGAAGCCCTTCTTGAAGCTGTTCATGAAAGCGGCCTTGCGCACGGTAAAGTCAGCCGCGTACAGGACGACGAAGAATTTGACGAGCTCGGAGGGTTGTACAGTGACCACGCCGAGCGAGAGCCAGCGCCGGCTGCCGTTTACTTCTCGGCCGATGCCGGGCACCCATACGATGGCCAACAGCAAGGTGCCGAATAGGAACAGAGTCGGGGCCATGCGTTGCCATACGCGAATCGGGACCTGAAAAGCGGCCGCGCCCCAGCACAGGCCTATCCCCACGAACAGCGCTTGCCGCGCCAAGAAGTAAGTCGGCTGATGGCCGATGCGCCGATCGGCCTCCGCGATGGCGATCGAGGCGGAATAAACCATCACCAGGCCGAAAGCGAGCAGCAAGAGAGCGGTCCACAGCAAGCTTTGGTCGTATTCCCGCGCGCTGCGCGCGGCGCCGCTGTAGAGCATCAGCCGGTCCGTTTCTTTCCGGCGCGCTGCGCCGCCAGTGCCTGCACCGCCGCCACGAAGACTCGCCCGCGATGCCCGTAGTTGTCGAACATGTCGAAACTCGCGCAAGCGGGCGACAGCAATACCGCATCGCCACGCTTGGCATGCGCGAACGCCAACTCGACCGCCCGCTCCATACTGTCGGCGCAAAGCTGGCGTACGCCGGCCGCCGAAGCCAAGGCGCCGATTTGCGCGGCGTCACGCCCGATCAATACCACCGCTCTCGCCTTCGCCTGCAACGGCTCGCGCAGTGGGGTGAAGTCTTGCCCTTTTCCCTCACCGCCGGCGATCAGCACGACCGGCTCGCGCATGCCGCGTAGCGCGGCCACGGTAGCGCCGACGTTGGTGCCCTTGGAATCGTCGTAGAACGTGACGCCGTCGATCTCGTCCACTTTCTCGACTCGATGCGGCAAGCCGCGAAAGCCGCGCAGCGCGGCCAACAGCGGCGCGTACGGCAGATCGACCGCGCGCGCAAGCGCGAGTGCCGCCAGCGCATTGGCAGCGTTGTGTAGGCCCGCCACCGGCAACTCATCGACCGGCAACAAGACCTGTCGCTCGTCGGCGAGCCAAGGCGTTTCACCGCGGCGCACGAGCCCCCATTGTCCAGCGTCCGTCGGTGCATCCAGACCGAATTCGAATACGCGCGCGCCGGCGCGCGCCATGGCGCGGCTCGCCGCGTCTTCTCGATTGAGCACCTGCGTCTTGCAATGCAAGAAGATGCGCGCCTTGGCCGCCGCGTAGTGCGCCATATCGGCGTAGCGGTCCATGTGGTCTTCGGTCAGGTTGAGTACGCTGGCCGCATCTACGTGCAGGCTGGAAGTGGTTTCCAGTTGAAAGCTGGACAATTCGAGCACGTACGCTTGCGCCGAGGCCTGCAGCGCGTCCAGTACCGGCAGGCCGATGTTGCCGGCCACCACGGTGTCGAACCCGGCCGCCTTGAACATCCCACCGACCATGCTGGTCACCGTCGACTTGCCGTTCGAGCCGGTGATGGCGATGACTTTGGGCGAGTCGGCGCGTGGATCCTGCGCGGCTTGCACATTGAGCGCGCGAGCGAACAGCTCGACGTCGCCGACGATTTCGATGCCTGCGCGCGCGGCAGCTTGCACGGCAGGATCCGCCAGCGGCACGCCGGGGCTCATCGCGATCAAGTCGACCTCTGCGAGCGTATCGGCCGCCAGCGCGCCCGTGTGCAGCGGCACATGCGGCAACTCGCGGCGCAACGCCACCGCATGCGGAGGTTCCCGCCGGCTGTCGGCGACACGTACCCGTGCGCCTCGAGCGGCGAGCCAGCGCGTCATCGACCAACCGGTATCGCCCAGACCCAACACCAGCACACGCTTGTCGGCTAAGTCGAGCACGCTCACCGCAGTTTCAGGGTGGACAAACCGAACAGCACCAACATCATGGTGATGATCCAAAATCGCACCACCACTTGATTCTCCTTCCAGCCCTTTTGCTCGTAGTGGTGATGCAGCGGCGCCATGAGGAAAATGCGCTTGCCGGTACCGAAGCGCCACTTGGTGTACTTGAAGTAGCTCACCTGCGCCATGACGGAGAGGGTTTCCACCACGAACACGCCACCCATGATGAACCGCACGATTTCCTGGCGCACGATGATGGCGACGCTGCCGAGCGCGGCGCCCAAGGCGAGT
>CAZILI010000322.1:0-3067 GCA_964539965.1 uncultured Burkholderiales bacterium
AGAGGACAAGGCCATGGCATTCAGGTGCGTCAGCGGAAGAGGCGTCAGGAGCCGTTCGCGACCCGGCTGCAGACGGCACAACCCGCCGATTTCGTTGTACCACGTGCCTGCGCGAAGGAAATAGTCATTGCTTAACAGGCAGCCCTTGGGATGCCCTGTCGTCCCGGAGGTATACAACAGCGCGCATTCGCTGTCGGAGCCCGGCGTTGTCTCTTGCTGTTGAGACCGAGCCCGAGCGAGCACCCCCAGTTCGACCGACTTCGGCGTCGCGATCGGCGTCCCGCACCGCACCGCCGCATCGCGCAGCGCAGCGGCCTCGGGCAACGCGACGACCAAGCTCACTTCGCTATGCTGCAGCAGCCGATCGAGTTCGTGCGCGCGCAATTCCGCGCCGATCGGCACCACACTGACGCCGAGCGCGTTCAGCGCGAACCAATGCTCGAAAAAATCGGGCCGGTTGTCGAGCAACACTCCTACCCGATGGCCGACCCCGTAGCCCGCCTCAAGGTAGATCGCCGCCAATCTCTCGACCTTTAGCGCCATGGCGCTGTAGCTGATGGCCTGCTCGGCAAGGTCGTACGCCCGCGCGGTGCGCGCTTCGACTACCAGAAAGTCGTGCTTCGGGTAGCGCGTTGCGGCGTGCCGGAACGCCCGGTACACCGTGTCAGAATTCGCCGATTCGTCCACCGACAGTTCAGATGAACAACTGCACGGCAGGCAGCGCCGCATCGCAGTTGAGCAAATTCACTCGTTTGAGCTTGATCTTGAGTTCGTTGTCGGCGCCTATCGTCAAGTGATGAATGGCTGTGCCGACGAGGAAAAATTGCTCATCCCCGCGTGCCTCGGTGTAGTGAAATTCCGTCCGGCTGACGTACAGATTGTTGGCAGCATCCATGCTCTCGACGAACGGTTGCTGCAGTAGATGATGACAACGGCTCGGTGGATGCTGGGAGAAGGCGCGCGGACTCTTGAATCGCTCGATGCGAAGCTCGCGCAGCAAGCGATCTTCGTACATGTGAGAAGTGTGATTGATCGGATCGTCCTGCTCGGGCGCAAGTGGGATCCAGTAGTACCCATCGGCCGCGAATAACCGGTTCCAGTCGTCGTAGCGCTTGGCATCGAGCAAGCGCGCCTCTCGATAAATGAACTCGATCAGGTGCTGGGGCGTGATGGGCGAACGATCATCCATGTCTGCGGTTACATGGTAAGCGTCATGTACTTGGCCCAAGCGCGATATTGATTTCGCATCGATACCTCACTGGTGCCGATCGCCGTCACGGCCTTGGCACCGATCTCACTCGGATCGAAATTGCGATGCAAACTGATCCATTCGTTGCCCGAGGCATGCAATCCCTCTTGGATGCTGCGGTAGGCGTGCAGGTCATCGTGCCCGACCATGGAAAACGGCGAGTTGATCAGCCGAGAATAGGTCGTCGTTCGCTGCAGCAGTTCGGGCGGCGCGCCCTTGAGTCGAAAAGTAAAGCTCTCCACCAACGTTCTGTCCGCCGCGATCGGGCGCGCAACGCGAATCGCCTGGATGGCGCCCTTGATGGTGAGGTTGGGGTAATACACGGTATTGTGACGCACCAAACCCAGAATCGCTTGCGCTTGAACGGCGCCGTAGGCGCGCTCCATCGCAGCCTCGTATGCCGGTAGCGCAGAGTACTTGGAGTGGATACTGAAATTCACCCCTGAAAAGCTGTGGCCGTTGTCGAAGACGCGCACGCCCATGTCTTGAAAGAACTTGTAGTCGGATGCGAAGGGCACCAATTGCTCGATAGCCATGGGCACCGGCTGATCGGCACTCTTACCGGCCCACATCCTCTTCGCCGTGCCCGCGGCCGACTCGTGCACGATCATCGGATGCATCGTGTCGTTCAGATTCTCGACGAACATCTTCCAGTTGCAGTCGTGCATGAATCGCAAACAACCTCCCGCAACCTCCAATTCACCCTCGGGTGAGCGGTCGACCATGTTGTCGATGGATGACAGCGACTCGCCGAAATAGCTCTCGAAGTCCGGCCCCGCGTCGCTCAGCTTGACGAACACGAAGCCGCGATACACCTTGACGTGCGCCGCGGACACCAAGCCGCGCGCGCTATCGCTCTCCCCTTGGCGCGTGCCGTCGTATCCGTCCTTGAGCGGGATCGCAAGCAGCGACCCGTCGGTTCGGTACGCCCACGCGTGGTACGGGCAACGAAAAAACTTGCCGGTATTGCCGCACGGCGCGCTCACCAGTTTGGCCCCTTTGTGCGCGCAGCGGTTCATGAGCACCCGCACCGTGCCATCGCTGTGCCGTACCAATATCAGCGGGCGGCCGGCGATGTCGACCGTGACGTAGTCTCCCGCATTCGGAACCTGACTGTCGTGCCCGACGTAGTTCCACGTGTTGGCAAAGAAATGCTGTTGTTCCAGCGCGAATAATTCTTCACTTAAGTACAGATCGCGGTGCACGCAATCCTCGCGCACCAGCGCCCGCACCGCCTCCGGATTGCTCGCGTAGCGCCTCATCTATACCGCCGCTAGCTCTCGCAGAGCGGCTTGCAGCGCGATACCGTGCTCGTCGGCCTGAGCCGCTTGCCGCAGGGCGCGTAGGCGACGCGCGGCGTCCGGTCGGTGCTGTACCCGCTGGAGCGCCTGCATGACGGCCCGAAAGTTCTCCGTGCCACGCTCTCGCGTGTCGCTGTAGCCTCGCACCAGTCCTTGGCACTCCGCGATCTCTATCGCGAGATCGTAATTCTCACCGGCTAGCCGGCCGATCGTTTCGAGCCAGGACTCGATTTGGGCTTGTTCGACCTCATAGCGCAGGCTTGCCCGACGCCACTTGCGCATCGCCGCCACAGCACGCAGCAACAGGAATCCGCTCAGCGAGGTCGTTTGCACGGTTCTTCCCTTGCCCACCAAGGCGGCAACGACGCGGCTCGCCGCCTTCGATCGCAACAGATAGCGGCCGAAAAATCGCGGCAGTGTGTCGGCAACTTCCTGCACACGCGGCCTGAAGAAGTCGTGTACGTGCAACACTTGGCCTGCGCGGAGGTCCGCTTCCTCACGAATACGCGCGAAGCGC
>CAZILI010000322.1:3077-5000 GCA_964539965.1 uncultured Burkholderiales bacterium
CGAGCAGGTTGTTGAGATCGGCCACGCGCGCAGTATCTTCGTAGGACATCCACAGCGCTAAGCAGCGGGCGACGCTCTCCGACAATCGATAGTCGGCGTTCCCATCCGCCGGCTCGCGGCGCACGATTTCGGCTACTCGGTCCAAATACAGACTCGCATAGTCAGCGTCCTGATAGTCGATCAGCCGAGCGAGCGCATGCTGCAGGACTTGGTGCAATCGCGCCGGAAACTGCGCGTGCAGCCGATCGAGTAAGGCTTGCGATCCGGGCGGCGACGCTTTGGTCGAGACAGCCGGCGGCGGCGAGTCCTCGGTTGCTGAAGCCTCGCTCGAGGCGCGTTCGAAACCCGCAGCAAACGCGACCAGACTGGCCTGCACACCGACACCGGCGCGCCGGATCGTGTCTTCGAATTGCGCCCGGGCGAACGGCAGCGCTTGCGCGCCCGCGAGCGCGCCGAACAAGACGGCCCCGATCAGGCTGCCCGACTCCTGCGCGAGTGTCGCCATGTCGAACCGCACGAAGCGGCGGGCGGCATGTAGCCCCGCCTCGACGAACACCTTGCCGTCGACCATGCCGTTGCTCATCGCGGACTTCTCGGCGATCGAGTACACGCGATGGGTCGAGGCGACGAGCAAGGTTCGCTCGGGCGTCACCAGACCTCGTTGTATGGCTCGGCCCGCTTCCATGAGTTCCGATGCGAGGACGATATCGACGTCTCCCGGAACCGGCATGAGCGCGAATACCGGCTCGCGCCCGGCTCGCTGCGCCTCCGCCTCGGGAAACAACTCGACGTAGTAAACCGTCGCACCCGTGCGCTGGGCAACACCCGGCACTGAAGTGGACTGAGCGGAATACCCGTTGCGCTCGGCCAGGCTCACGATCCAGTCGGACAGCACATTCCCGCCCTCTCCCCCCATGGCGAGGATGGCTATGCTGATGGGTCGGCGGCTCGACATGATTCCCATGCCTCGATCAGAGCGCGAACGAGGCGAGCCGCCTCTCGCGGCGGCGCTGCAGCCAAGCGATCATCCTGCCACGCCAGGTCGCGCGCACTCGCTCCCCGAAAGACGGATGCGTCACGATCCCCGCTCGGTAGAACGAGGGACACAACACGGCCGCGTGCGCCACTTCCCCGCACAGCCCGCAGCCCACGCAACTATTCTCGACATGCGCCACCGGATCGCGGCGCAGCGGGTCCGGATTGGCCTTGACGGTAAGCGAAGGACAACCCGACAGCCGGATACAGGAATGATCGCCCGTGCAAGTATCGGCGTCCACACCGAAGCGCTCCTTGACCACCCGCTCGCCTCGCTCGATCGCCGCGCGCTGCAGCGGCCTCACGCGACGCTGCTTGTTCAGCATGCACTCCGATTGGGCGATGATCACCTTCGGGCCAACCTCTCGCGTGGTCAGCGCTTCGCGCAGCGCGCTACGCATCGACTCGACATCATAGGTGTGAGTGACGGTCCGGACCCACTTGACGCCTACGCCGCGCACCGCCTGCTCGATCGCGTGTCCGGTGCTGCGCCCGGCGCTCAGTGCGGTAGACGACAGGATATCTTGTCCGCCGGTGGCCGCCGTATAGTTGTTGTCCACGACGACCGTAACGTTGTTGGATCGATTGAACACCGCACTGGCGATGCCGCTGGTCAGGCCGTTGTGCCAGAAACCGCCGTCGCCCATTACGCTGATCGCGCGCTTGCGCGCGGGCGCATTTAGCGCCGCCGCCCCGGCGGCGCCGAGACCGTAGCCCATGGTGGTATTGCCCAGATTGAACGGCGGCAGGATGGAGAAGAGATGGCACCCGATGTCGGCGCTGATATGATGCGCGCCGAGTTCACGCTCGACGAGCTTCATCGCGGTGAACAGCGGACGCTCCGGACAGCCGGTACAAAAGCCGGGCGGGCGGCTTTGCACCGCTTGG
>CAZILI010000323.1:0-4989 GCA_964539965.1 uncultured Burkholderiales bacterium
AAGGCCGCACCCCCCAAAGGCGCAATCGCGCCCGGCCAGCGCGCACCGGTGAGCGCGAGGCAGTACAAGCTCCCCGAGAACAGCAACACGCCGGCGACCATCAGCCAGCCCGACCAGCGCAAGGAAGCGGCCTCTCCCGCTTTTAGGGCGAGCAATCCGACCGCCACCAAGCCCAGAGAATGGTAGAGATGGTAGTGCACCGCGGTCTCGAATATCTCCAGCATGCGCGCATCCAGGCGCGCTTTGAGCGCGTGCGCAGCAAACGCGCCGAGCACGATCGCAAGTGCCGCGCTCACGCCGCCGAGGGTGAGAAATATCCGGGAAAGGGAAACCATGACGCTATCGGAGTGTACCGTAGACGCTCTATGCCCCGCTGCCGCACCAGGACGCCCTGACGAGCTCAGCGCGGCGCGAACTCGCCGTACAGTATCCACGCCGCCAACGAGACCAGCATGAAGGCGAACACCCTCTTGAGCGTAGCCACGGGCAGCCTGTGCGCCAACCGTGCTCCCCACGGCGCGGCAAACACACTGGCGGCCGAGATGCCGACGAGCGCCGGCAGGTAGATGAATCCGACGCTCCAGCGCGGCAGGCCCTCGACGTGCAATCCGTTGACGACGAAGCCCAGGGTGCCGAACAAGGCGACCGGAAAACCGATCGCCGCCGACGTGCCGATCGCGGTGTGCAGCGCGACATTGCACCACGTCATGAACGGAATCGATATCGCCGCGCCGCCGATGCCGACCAAGCTCGACACGCCACCGATCACGTTGCCCGCGGCGAACATGCCGAGCTTGCCCGGCAATTGGCGGCTCGCGTGCGGTTTCACGTTCATGAACATGTTGGCCGCGACGTAGACCTGAAAGGCGACGAAGATGAGCTTTAGCACCGTGCCGGACAATCGGGCGGCAATGAAGGTGAAGAGAAAGCCGCCTACCAAGATGCCCGGTGTCAGCCGGCGCACGATACGCCAATCGACCGCGCCGTGCGCGTGATGCGCTCGCAGGCTCGATAGCGAGCCGAACAAGATGCATCCTAAAGAAGTGCCGAGGGCGACGTGCATCAAATGCGCCGGCGGAAAGGGCAGCGGCGCCAAGATCACCAGCAGAAACGCGATCATGATCCCGCCGCCGCCGATGCCGAGCAGGCCCGCGATGAAGCCGACCGCTGCGCCGAGCAGCAGGTAGTAGATGAGGAACACGAGTGAAGGCGCGCGGATCTTAGGCTGTGCTCAAGCCCTATCGAGGCTACGCAGGATGAAATGCCATTCCTTTTCGCTGACCGGCGTGATGGACAGGCGGTTGCCTCGCTTGAGCGCGATCATGCCCGCCAGCTCGGGATAGGTGCGCATTTCTTTGATGCTCATCAGGCGCGTCTTTTTCACGAACTTGACGTCGACGTTGTACCAGTAGGGCTTTTCGCGCGTGGCTTTGGGCTCGAAGTATTCGCCCTTGGGGTCGAACTGTGTCTGGTCCGGATAGGCGAGCTTGCAAACTTCCGCGATGCCGACAATGCCCGGCTCGGGACAGCTCGAGTGGTAGAACAGCACACCGTCGCCGAGCTGCATGTCGTAGCGCATAAAATTGCGCGCCTTGAAGTTGCGCACGCCGGTCCAGGGCTCGGTCTGCGTCGGACGCGCCGCCAGATCGTCGATGCCGAACACATCGGGCTCGGACTTCATCAGCCAATAGCGCATCGTCTCGCCTCCAAGAAAAACAAAACGGAGCGGGTGTACCGCTCCGTTTGAGATAGTTTTTGTTGTGTTGGGCCCCCCGCCTGTGCCGTCAGACCGGCATCCTGAACCATTACCTGAGAAGGCGGGCATCCACCGAGCACCTTTAGGCGCTTCCGCGTGGGAGCGCACACCGGCGCTGCTTGAGCGGATACCCTGGTTCAGAACTCTATCGGTTCAAGGAATATATGGCCTTAACAAACACCGCAGGGGATAGCCTGTGCACGCACGGCTAGAAGAGCTTGTCTTGCGCTTCCGCCAGCGCCTCCGTAATCGTATTGCGCATCGCCGTAATCTTACGCTTCATCTCGCCGGCATCCAAACCCTTGCCGCCTTTGCCCTTTAGCAATTCGTGCGCGATGTTGAGCGCCGCCATCACCGCGATCTTCTCGTTGCCGACGACTTTTCCGCTCAGTCGAATTTCGTTCATCGCTTTGTCGACGTGCTCGACCGCGGCGAGCAAGTCTTTTTCTTCTTCTGCCGCGCACGAAACACGGTACGGGCGCCCCATGATGTTGACCTCGAAGGCTTTGGGCTCGCCGCTCATACCTCTTTCTCGGGAATCCTCGCCAGCACGCTTTCCAGTTTGTCGGCGGCGGCGCTGATCTTCTCGTTCAAGCGCGTATTCTCGTCGGTCTTGGCCGCCAGTTGCTGGCGCAGATGTTGATTTTCCTCTCGCAGTTTTGCGAGCACTTGTACCAGTTCGTTGACTTTGGTCGCCAAGGTGTCGAGGTCCTTTTCCATCGGCGAAATATACTTTCAGAGCCGCTTGCAAGTCAATTCGCGCGCTCCGGTCCGTCGACGGAGCGACAGTATCGGGGTATAGTAAGGTCCGCTTCCGGTGCCCTAGGGCGTAGCGCTTCTAGGCAAAACGGGAAACAGGTGACGAGGTTCGGAAGCTCGAACCTCGAATCCCTGTGCTGCCCCCGCAACGGTAAGCAGGAGACGGAGTGCGTGCTTCGCGTTCCGCTCCGGTACTCACCCGTCACTGAGCGAACATGCTTGGGAAGACGAGTACCGCAAGGCGACCAGCGCCTTGGCCTGCGAGCCCGGAGACCGGCCGGAAAGCCCCGCGTCGCGGTTTCCCCGCGCGCGGCGTAGGCGGAAATACCGCGGGGAGGCGGTGTCCGGGCTAGCGCCAACGCGCTCGTCTTCAGCAGGTATCCCCCGTATTTCCTTGTCGCAAACTCGTTTGCCGCAAGGAGTCGTTCATGCTTCGAAACTGTCTATTGCTGTGCGCCGCGGCGTGGTCTGCCTCGGCCGGCGCGCAAACGCCGTCCGTCGAGGCGGAGGTGATCGTAGTGACGGCAAATCGGCTGCGGGCGTTGCTCACCGAAACCATACAGCACACCACAGTCATCACGCGCGAGGAGATCCAAAGAGCCAACGCCCCCGATGCCGTGACGCTGCTGCGACGAGAGGCGGGGGTCGAGCTTGCTCAAACCGGCGGGGTGGGCAAAGAAAGCAGCACGTTTCTGCGCGGCACGGAGTCGGATCACACGCTCGTCCTGATCGACGGCGTGCGCCTGAATTCGGTGAGCGCGGGCAAGGCGGCGCTGGAGCAGATCTCGCCAGACCAAATCGAGCGCATCGAGATCGTGCGTGGCAACGTGAGCAGCCTGTACGGCTCGGAGGCGATCGGCGGGGTGATTCAGATCTTCACGCGCCGCGACGCGCCCGGCGCCAGCGTGAGCGCGGCGATAGGCACCGAGCGCACCGCCCGGCTCGGGGCAGGCTTCTCGGCCAAAGCCGGCGCGACCGGCTTCGGGGTGAACGTTTCTACCTCTACGACCGATGGCTTTTCGGCGATCGCGCCGGCGTTTCTCTCCGCGCCGTTTGTCGCCCGCCCGGGAGATGAGGATGACGACGGCTATCGCAACCTGAGCGTGTCCTCGCATCTGTCGCACGAGTTCGCCGAAGGCCATCAGGTCGAGTTCTCGGTACTTCATAGCGAAGCCCGCGTCGAGTTCGACGGCTTCTTTCAAAACTCGAGCAAGCCGCGACTCAC
Organism: uncultured Burkholderiales bacterium; assembly: GCA_964539965.1. GTDB lineage: Bacteria > Pseudomonadota > Gammaproteobacteria > Burkholderiales > JALYOK01 > CAZILI01. The sequence continues at coordinate 3,741 of CAZILI010000323.1, forward strand.
CACTTGGTCGATCGCGTCGACCAATCGTTTCGGCTCGCGCTGGACCTCACGCGTGAGCCTCGCCCAGGGCATCGACGATCTCAAGTCGTATCTCGACAGCGCGTTCGTCGATCGCTTCAAGACCACCAACAGCCAGCTCAATTGGCACAACGAGGTGGCGCTGTCTGACGATATTCGCCTCGCTCTGGGATGGGAGCATCTGCACCAAGATCTCGACAGCAATCTCGAATTCACGGGCACGACGCGACGGGTAAACGGCGCGTACGCCTCGCTGCTGGCCGAGCGCGGCCCCCACAATGTGCAGGTCAACCTGCGCTATGACCGCTACTCGGATTTCGGCCACCGCGCCACCTGGCTCGCCGGCTACGGCTACGAGATCACCTCTCGGTGGCGCGCCAACGCGACCTTGAGCACCGCCTACAAGGCGCCGACCTTCAACGAGCTGTACTTTCCCAACTTCGGCAACCCGGATTTGGATCCGGAGCGGGCTAGGTCCGCCGAGGTGGGCTTGCAGTACGCGGCGGACAATTGGCTCACCAAGCTGGTGTGGTTCGACAACCGCATTTCAGATCTCATCACCATTACCGAGGTAGGGCCCAACACGTTTCGCTCGACCAACCTCGAGCGGGCCAAGAATACCGGGATCGAGCTCAGTCACTCGATGGCCTGGCGCGGATTCCACGTGCGCGCAAGCCTGACGGCACAAGATCCGGTGGATCGCGACAGCGGTGCGCGGTTGCGCCGGCGGGCCAAGCTGTTCGGCTCGCTCGCGCTCGACTACGAGACCGGGCCTTGGCAATTCGGGGGCGAAGTCTTGGCGAGCGCCAACCGCGAGGATTTTCCGATCGACTTTTCCAGCGATCGCGTCGTCGTGCCGGGCTACGCCATTCTGAATCTTACCGCGCGCTACCGGCTAGGGGAGCGCACCGACATCGGCCTGCGCGTGGACAACCTATTCGACAAGGAATACCAGCTGGTGCACGGCTACAACACCCAACCGCGCGGCGCGTTGGTCAGTTTGCGACATCGCTTCTGATCGGCGTTCTTTGCGGCATGGCCAAAGTTTGCTATTGTCCGCGCCATGCCGCCGGACGCCGCCGACCTCAGCACCTTACGCCGCGCGCTAGTCATCAAACTCAGGCATCACGGCGACGTGTTGCTCGCCTCCCCGCTGCTGTACGCTCTCAAGCGACACGCCCCGCACCTCGAGATCGATGCGCTGGTGTACGAGGACACGCGCGACATGCTG
>CAZILI010000324.1:0-4951 GCA_964539965.1 uncultured Burkholderiales bacterium
TGGCGCGCCTGCTGAGCGCGCCCTGGACGCGCGGCGGCTGGCTGCTGGTCGGCCTCGGCGCTGCGCTCGACCTGTACAGCATCGGTCTTTTCCTACGCGCGCGCACCTCGATCAATCCGCTGCGCCCACGGCGATCTTCGCTCTTAGTGACAGACGGACCCTACCGCTTCACGCGCAATCCCATGTACCTGGGCTTGCTGCTCGCGCTCACCGGTTGGGCTTGGCTGTTGGGGAGCGCGAGTCCCCTCGTCGTGCTCCCTCTATTCGTTTGGACTATCAACGCCGCGCAGATCCTCCCCGAGGAGGATGTTCTAAGAGATCTCTTCGGACAAGCATACATCGACTATCAGGCTCGGGTTCCTCGCTGGCTCGGCCTGCGCCGCCTTCGCTGACAACCCTCCCGGAACGGTTTTTCTAGCCGCAGATTGAACCTTTGCGCAAGGCCGCGCAACTTAGGCCTTGCAAAAACGACGCTCGCCCTCGCGAGCGAATGGGATGAGGAGGTTCTCGTGGCAAAGGTGCTCTCCGAGCAGAACACGTCGTCGGTCATCATTTGGGTTGCAGTCGCGTTCACCGGGATTGCCGTCGTTCTCTCGTCGGCGCAAAGACCCAGCCCCACACCCGCCACACCCTTACCCGAAAGCGCCTCGCGCCGCTCGCCGGCGCCCGCCGCCGCGCCGGCCCCGGCAGCGGCCACCCCGCCGCCTCTTGCCGCCCCACTCGCGTCCGCTACCGCGGTCACCACAGCCACGGCCGCACGCGAGTCGAAGTCCGGTCCGGCGGTGTTCTCGGGCGGACGGCTCGAAGTGCAGGCGCAGGGCCAGCCCTTGCGCGAAGTTCTCGCCGACATCACACGCAAGACCGGGATTGCCATCCAAGTCGACGATCGGGTGGCGCAAACAGCGATGACGGCTCACGTCGAGCCCGCGCCGTTGACGCTCGCATTGCGCAAGCTGCTCAAAGACTACGACGCGTTCTTCTTGTTCACGGCGGCAAGCCCGGCGTCGCGACTGACGGCCATATGGGTGCATGCCAGGGGAGAAGGCAAAGCCGTGTCGCCGCCCTCGACGCCAAGCCGTGAACCGGCCGCCGCCTCGCCCTCGCGCCATGCGCCGGCGCCCACCGCCGGCGACGAAGAATCGGTGTTCTACGACGAAGCACGTGTCATCAAAGAAATCGAATCCCGGCTGCAAAGCTCGGACGCTACGACCCGACGCAGCGCGCTCAAGACAGTGCTGTCGAACGAGGGGATGCCGCTTTCGACAGACGTCCTGTTGAACCTGATACGCGCCGACGCCGACGCGGAAGTGAGGGCGCTGGCGCTAGGCGCGCTCGCCGACAACAGTGCGGTCGATCCTTCGTTGCAGCGCGCCGCCGTCGAAGCGGCGACGACGGACAAAGATCCGAGCGTTCAAGCCCGCGCGCGCGATCTGGTCGAGCGACTGAAAGAGCGAGCGGCGCCGCAAGTCGACGTGCCGCAACTCGCGCGCTGAGTCGCGCATCGAGCAACCCGGCGCAGCGCTCCACGCGCGGCGCCACCGCACAGCGCATTCTCACTCGGTCACGGAATGCGCCGTTCTCAAGACAAGTGGCCGGCAAACTGAGAAAAGGAGATGACCATGAAGAAGCTACTTTCCACCCTCGCACTGGCGACCCTAACGGCATGGGCGAGTCAAGCATCGGCCGACATCAACAAGCTGCGCACCCATGAGGGCAACCAAGCAGGCGCGGTACCCACCACCTTGCAGATCGACGGCGCCAGCACGTTCATCGATTTCACTGCCGTGAAAGCGTTTGCCGCCATTACCTTCAGCGCCGAGTGCTTGATGAACGGTCCCGGCAGCTGGGTTGACATCGATGTCACGGTCGCCGATCTCACAACCGGCGCGGCACCGGTCGAGGCGAGCCCGAGCAACGGCAACAGCGATGCGTTCTGCAGCGATCAGTCGAGCTTCGTGACGGCATCGCGCACGGTGAAGGCACTGCTCACAGTAGGCCACGTGTACCGTGTTCGCGTTAACGTATCCAACGGCGGCGGCAACGGGCCGTGGTGGATCGGCGACTCCGCGACCATGATTCAAGAGTGAACTACCGCTCAAGGACAGTCATTCTGGCTTTGAATCGAACGGCGGACGAGGCCCACTCATCCGCCGATTTTTTGGCCGCGAAGTCTGGGCACAGTGTAGCGGTAAACCCATCTGATAGACAGGCGCGGTAACTCGGCGCATCATCGCGATGTCGCTCCGAACCCATTCGTCGAACATGACCCGCTCGCTCTCGCTCTCGCATCTTCCGGCAGAACTCTGGCGCTGGGATGCAGTCGATCTCGCGCAGGCGATCCGCTTGCGCACTATCTCCAGCCGTGAAGCGGTCGAAGCCTGCCTGGCGCGCTTGCACGACGTCAATCCCAAGCTCAACGCGGTGGTCGAGATTCTGGCCGAGGAAGCCTTGACCTCTGCCGACGCGGCAGACGCCAAACTCAAGCGCGGAGAGGTGCTCGGCGCGCTGCACGGGGTGCCGCTCACCACCAAGCAAAACGTCGATCAGCAAGGGTTGGCGACGGTGAACGGGGTCGCCGCCTTCCGAGAATTGATCGCGAGCGAAGACAGCCCGTCGGTCGCCAATCTCAAGCGCGCCGGCGCCGTCATCATCGGGCGCAGCAACACGCCCGCCTTCAGCATGCGCTACGACACCGACAACGACGTGCACGGTCGCACCTTCAATCCGTGGTCGCACGAACGTACACCGGGCGGCTCCTCCGGCGGCTCGGCCGCCGCCGTGGCGGCCGGTATCGGCCCCATCGCGCACGGCAACGACTACGGCGGCTCGATCCGCTATCCGGCCTACTGCTGCGGTGTGGCGGGGATACGCCCCACCTTCGGCCGCGTGCCCTCGTTCAACGCGACGGCAAAGGCCGAGCGCCCGCCCACCGCGCAGATGATGAGCGTGCAAGGACCGCTGGCGCGCCGCGTGCGTGATCTGCGCATCGCACTTGCCGCCATGGCACAAGCCGACACGCGCGACCCCTGGTGGGTGCCGGCGCCGCTGGAAGGACCGGCCCCGCAACGGCCGGTGCGCGTGGCGCTGGTCACCGACACGCAGGGCTGGTATGCGAGCAGCGAAGTGCTGCACGCCGTGCGCGAAGCGGGCGCGGCCCTGCAAGCAGCCGGCTATGCGGTCGAAGAAGCCGTGCCGCCCGCGATCGAAGCCGCGGTCGCGCTTTGGCATCGCATCGTCATGAGCGACGTGCGCACCACCCAGTGGGACACGATCAAGCGCCTCGGCGACGCGCGCGTGGTGCGCGCGACCGAACGGTGGATGCAATCGGTTCCGCAGCTTTCGCTCGAGGAGTACACGCAAGCGCTCGCCGATCGCGCCAAGCATGTGCGCGACTGGCTGTGCTTCATGGAGCGCTATCCGCTCGTGCTCGGTCCGAATTCGGGCGAAGTGCCGCTGCCGATCGGCTTCGATCTCGGCGGCGAGCACGGCCGCCGCCTGACCGCGGCGCAGTCGTTGATGACGATAGTCAATCTGCTCGGTTTCCCCGCGGTCGCGGTGCCGGTGGGTTTGGTGGCCGCGGCGGACGCGCCGCGCGGCCTGCCGCTGGGCGTGCAGATCATCGCCAGCCGCTTCCGCGAAGACTTGGCGCTGGAGGCCGCCGAAGTCGTCGAGGCGGCGCACGGCATCGCTACTCCCATCGATCCCGTTTGGTAGCGCGTCGCGGCCGCTGCCTTCGCTGGCGCCACGCCGCCCTGCTCGGCTTTGCGTGGTTGGCCGGCTGCAGCGCGCCGGTCGCCCTCGATCCGGCGCCGCGCGATCACACCCTGTACGTCGTTCGGCACGGCGGTCACGCCGGCATTGTCTTCTCCGCGGCGGCAATTCCTCCCGCGGCTTGGCCGGCGCGTCGGGATTTTCCCAACGCGCAATTCTTCGAAATCGGCTGGGGCGATCGCGACTATTACCAAGCCGCCGATCCGGGGATCTGGCTCGGGCTCAAGGCCTTGTTCTGGCCGACCCCAAGCGCGCTGCACGTGGCTGCCTTCAGCTGCCCGGTCGCACAATACTTTCCCGCCAGCGAAGTGCTCGCCTTGCGCGTATCGGCGAGCGGGCTCGAACGCATGGTCGAGCGTGTGCGCGTCAGTCACGAGCGCGATGCGAACGGTGCGCCCTACGCGCTGGGGCCGGGTTTGTACGGCACGAGCCGCTTCTACGCATCGGGCGAGACGTTTCACTTGTTCAAGACTTGCAACGTGTGGACGGCGCAGGTGCTGCGCGCCGGCGGCGTGCGAGTCACGCCAGCACTATCCTTGACCGCCGGTATGTTGTTCTCGCAGCTAAGCGATCAGGGACAACTCGTTTCGCCGACGCAAGGATCCTCCACCGTCGGCCCCGCCGATGCGGCAAAGGCCTATGGCGTAAGCGACTGTCCGGAAGCCGCGTCGAACAAATGAATCGCGTTCGCGCGCGGCTCGAGTCGAATCGCATCCCCCGGATTGAAAGCGTGGCGCTCGGCGAACACGGCGCATAGGCTCGTGTCGTTGCACTTGGCGAACACCAGCGTGTCCGCGCCGGTGGGTTCGACGACGTGAACCTTGGCGGGAATGCCGCCCGCCTGTGCGAGGCAGAGATGCTCGGGCCGAATGCCGTAAATCACCTCCTGCCCATCGGCGCCAAGCGCCTGCGGCAGCGGCAAGCGCACACCCTCTCCGCCGCCGAAGAAGGCTTGCCCGCCTTGGTGTTCGATCTTGCCGGGGATGAAATTCATCGCCGGCGATCCGATAAAGCCGGCGACGAACAGGTTGGCCGGCTTGTCGTAGAGCTGTAGCGGCGCGCCGATCTGCTCGACCTTGCCATCGTGCATCACCACGATGCGATCGGCCATGGTCATGGCTTCGACTTGATCGTGCGTCACATAGATCGAGGTGGTCTTCAGGCGTTGATGCAGCGCCTT
>CAZILI010000325.1:0-4950 GCA_964539965.1 uncultured Burkholderiales bacterium
CGCCGCCACCGCCGCACACGACGATGTCGTACTCGGCGTCGAAATTGGCCGCCTGAGCTTGCTTTACGTCCAGGGTCAGTGCGCCGAATGTGGCGGCGGCTGCACCGGCGCCGGCGGTCTTCAGAAACTCGCGGCGGGCGGGCTGTTCTTGCTTGGTGGGTCTCATGGCGACTTCCTCCTCATGGTCTGTCGGTCGACAGCAACCGAACGGATACTCGAATGACCGAGCCGAGGAATATCGGCCCGGCGCAGGCAGCAGCGCGCAAGCGACGCCCAGCGCAAGGCGAGGGCGCCGCTTGCATCAACGCAAATTGGCGTCTACGCGCCGATGGCCTTCAATTTTGCGGTAGCGGGAATGTTGGGCGCGGTCTTGTTGTTGACGATGACCAAGTCGAATTTGTACTTGCTGCCCTTCACCCATTGACCGCCGACGAGCGGGGTTTTGGCGACGTTCTTCACCGGCCCCTTGCCCCAGGCGATCGGCCCGACGATGGTGTTGAGGTTGGTCGCCACGATGGCGTCGCGAATCGAGCCTTTGTCGTCCAGATTCTTGGCGCGCTTCAGTGCATCGACGCCGATTTCGAACAGCGCGTGCGCGAAGCCGAGCGGCTGCGTCCACTGCTTGCCGGTGCCTTTCTCGTAGCTGTCGGCCAGTTGTTGGGCGCTGGCGCCGGAAAGCGAGGACTTGAACGGATGGGAGGGCGTCCACCACACTTCGGTCGACAGCCCTTCCGCCGTCGGGCCGATCGCTTCCACCGCGGCGGGGAACAAGAGCGCCTTGCCGACCGAGGCGATTTTCGGCTTGTAGCCCTGCTGCGCCGCCTGCGTCCAGAAGGTCTTGAAGTCCGGCGGAATGACTACGCCGGTCACGATCTCGGCGTTGGCTTTCTTAAATGCCGCGATCTGCGCGCTGAAGTCTTGGTTCAGGTTTTGATAGCGGCCCGGATCGTTGAGCGTGTAGCCCTTTTCCTTGAGCGGCTTGGGCAGGCCGAGATTGGGGTCGCCCCACGCGTTGCCGTCGCCGTCGTTGGGGAACAGTCCCCCGACCTGCCTGTTGCTAGGCAAGCTGTCCCACATGTTGGTGAACACCGCGATGATATCTTCTAACCCCCAGAAGAAATGATAGGTCCAATTGAAGCCGGTATCGGGCTTGCCGCCGCGGGTGAAGAACCACGGCTGCCACGGGCAGACGCTCGTCACGCAAGGGATCTCGTTCAATTCCGACTGGTCGGAGACGGGATTGGTGGTCTCGGGCGTGCCGCCGGCCAGCATGAGATCGACCTTGTCTTTGAGGATCAAGTCGGCTGCGACTTCGCCGGCGCGGTTGGGGTTGGACTGGCTGTCCTTGGCAATGATCTCCACCGGATAGGTCTTGCCGCCGATGTTGAGTCCGGCCTTCAACAGTTCGCGCACGCTGGCGGTGATGAACTTGTCCGCCTCTCCGAACGGGGCGAGCGGCCCGGTCTCCGGCGACACATAACCGATCTTGATCTTGCGTGACTGCGCGAACGCCGACCGCGCCCCGATGAAGGGGAATCCCAAACTGGCGACGGCCGCCGCGCCTGCCTGTACGACGCGGCGACGCGACGTGTCGACTGCTGCCGGGCTATTGGTCGTGGCTTCCTCTTTTTCGCTTTGCATGGTGCTCTCCTCTATGAGTTGTTTGTGTTGTCTGACCGGCGCGCCGGATGCGCCCCAAGTCCGCTACCGCCCGTGCGCCCGGCGCACGTTTCCCCCACCCCTCACTGCGCGCTCGCGCCCGGCGGCCGGCCGAAGAACGCGTCGTCCAACAATGCACGAATCGCCGTGCGCTCGACCGGGCGCGGATTCCAATACGGCGATTGCACGGCAAGCTCGGCTGCCCGCTCGAGATCGGCCTCGCGCATGCCGATTTGCTGCAAGGCGGTCGGCGCGCCTACTTGCTGCGCAAGGCTGTGCAGCCCTTGCGCAGCATCGGTCGTGCGGAGGGCACCCGCCACCCGTGCCATCGCTTCGCTCGCGGCGACGGCGTTGTATGCCACCGAATGCGGCAGCACGACTGTGTGCGTCTCGGCATGCGGTAGGTTGAAGCTGCCGCCCAAGGTGTGACACAGCTTGTGATGCAGCGCCATACCCACCGCGCCGAGAGAGGCGCCGGCGAGCCAGGCGCCGTATAGCATCTGCGAGCGCGCTCCGAGATCTTGCGGCGCGCGCGCCACCACGGGCATGCCGCTCGCCAGCGCTCGTATCCCCTCCTCGGCCATGAGCGAGATGACCGGATTGGCATCCTGCGCGTACAGGGCCTCGACACAGTGTGCAATCGCGTTCATGGCGCTGGTGGCAGAAAACGCCGGCGGCAAACTTAGGGTCAGATTTGGATCGTAGATCACCGTTTTGGGCAGCAGGCGCAGATCGCGCATGGTCTTCTTTACGCCGCCGTCGGTGATGCCGAGGATCGGCGTCATCTCCGAGCCCGCATACGTGGTGGGGATGGCCAAGATCGGCAAGCCGGCTTCGAGCGCAATGCCCTTGCCGAGCCCGACCGTCGAGCCGCCGCCGATGGCCACCGCGCAGTCGGCCTCGACCCGCTTCGCGACCTCACGCGCCGCGCGCACCGATTCGATCGGCGTGTGCATGACAGCCTGGTCATGGACGCCCGCGGCGCGCGCGCCCAAGCGACGCGCGATGTCCTCGGCCTGCGCCCGCTGCTCGCGGGTCGATAAGACCAGGGCGCGCTTGGCTCCCAAGCGCTCGAGCTCCTCACTCAGCTTGTCGAGCGCTCCCAGGCCGAATACCACCCGGCCCGGCAGCGCGTTGTAGGCAAACGCTCTCACGCGAGAGCTCGCTCTCGCGCAGGCTTGAGCGGCACACCGCTCAAGCGGCACAACTCTACGAACGACAAGCCGTCGACCGTTTCCACCACACGCAGCCCGTCCGCCGCGACGTCGATTACGGCGAGATCGGTGTAGATGCGACTCACGCAGGCGATGCCGGTGAGCGGATAGCTGCACTGCTCGACGAGCTTGCTCTCGCCGCTCTTGGTTTGATGCTCCATCATGACGAACACTCTCTTCGCGCCGATCGCCAAATCCATGGCGCCGCCCACCGCCGGAATGGCGTCTTCCCCGCCGGTGTGCCAATTGGCGAGGTCGCCCGCGACCGACACTTGAAAGGCGCCGAGTACGCAGTAGTCGAGATGCCCGCCGCGCATCATGGCGAAGGAATCGGCGTGATGAAAGTACGCCCCGCCCTTGAGCAAAGTGACCGGCTGCTTGCCGGCATTGATCAAGTCTTCGTCTTCCATACCCGGCGCGGGCGCCGGTCCCATGCCCAGTATGCCGTTCTCGCTGTGCAAGAAGACTTCGCGATCTTTCGGCAAATGGTTTGCCACCAGAGTCGGCAGTCCGATGCCGAGGTTCACGTAGGCGCCTTCTGGGATGTCTTGAGCGACACGCGCTGCGATCTGATCTCGGGTGCGTCGATGCATTGCTCCTCCTTTGTGCGGCTGCGTTTGCCCTACGCCGCCGCCTGCAGCGCCGGCGGCACGCGCACGACCCTGTGCACGTAAATGCCCGGCGTGACGATGACTTCGGGATCCAATTCGCCCAGCTCGACGATTTCTTGCACCTGCACGATGGTGCACTTGGCCGCGCTCGCCATGACCGGGCCAAAGTTGCGTCCCGCCTTGCGATACACCAGATTGCCCCAGCGGTCGGCGCGCAACGCTTTCACAAGAGCGACGTCGGCGTAGATCGGGTATTCGAGCACGTAGGCTCGCCCGTCGATGATGCGCGTCTCCTTGCCCTTTGCCAACTGCGTGCCGTAGCCGGTGGGGGTGAAGAACGCGCCGATGCCGGCGCCGGCGGCGCGTATCCGCTCCGCTAGGTTGCCTTGCGGCACCAGTTCCAGTTCGATCTCTCCGGCGCGGTAGGCCGCATCGAACACGTAAGAATCGGCCTGGCGCGGAAACGAGCACAATATCTTGCGCACGCGCTTGGCCTTGATGAGCGCGGCAATGCCGACCTCGCCGTTGCCCGCATTGTTGGCGACGATGGTCAAGTCGCGCGCGCCCTGTTCAATGAGGGCATCGATGAGGTGCGAGGGCACGCCGGAGCCGCCGAAACCACTCAGCAACACCGTCGATCCGTCTTGTATTCCGTCGACGGCGGCCTGCAAGGAGCCGACGATCTTGTTCACCATGCTTGCCATCCTGCCGTGCCAGCGCCGCTTGGGCTCATCTCGGATACCACGCTGGAATGTTCGCATCGACGTTCAACCACACCGATTTCACCTCCGTATACTGCATCATCGCCTCGAAGCCCATCTCGCGCCCATAACCGGACGCGCCCACTCCGCCGAACGGCGAGGCGGGATTCACGCGCTTATAGCAATTCACCCAAACCATCCCGCTGCGCATGCCTTGGGCAAAGCGATGCGCACGCGCGAGGTCGCGGGTCCACAGCCCGCCGCCCAGGCCGTATTGCGTGCCGTTGGCAATGGCGAGCGCTTCTTCCTCGGTGCGAAACGTGGTCACCGTCACGAACGGTCCGAACACCTCTTCTTGCGAAACGCGATCGCCAGGCTTCGCCTTGACGATGGTTGGCTCGACGTAGCAGCCTCGACTCAGGGCCGCCGCCGTGGGTGCCCTGCCGCCGCTGATCACTTCGCCGCCCTGCTCGCGGGCAACGTTGCAGTATGCCAGCACGCGGTCGCGATGCACGCTCGAGGTGAGCGGCCCCATCTCGGTCTGCGGATCGAGCGGATCGCCGAGCTTGATCGACTGCGCGAGTTTCACGAAACCTTCCAAGAACTGATCGGCAATCCTTTCGTGCAGAATCAGCCGCGAGCCCGCGATACAAGCCTGGCCTTGATTGTGAAAGATGGCGAACGCCGAGCCGTTGATGGCCGCCGGCAAGAACGCGTCCTCGAACACGATGTTGGCGCCCTTGCCGCCCAGCTCGAGCTGCACCC
>CAZILI010000326.1:0-4943 GCA_964539965.1 uncultured Burkholderiales bacterium
GTAAAGCGTCGAATTCACCCCCATGTCGCCGATGGCGGCGGCGGCGATTTGCTGCCTGACACTGGGCTGATTGGCTTTCCAGCCGAAGCGGCCCAGCGCTTGCCGCTTGTTGATAGCGTCCCAGACATAGTTGGGACGCCCGTTGAACCCACGCGCCTTCTGCTGTGCAGCAAGCTTGAGGATGTCCTCCTCCGGCACGGCAGACAACGGTCCGAGACCAAAGATCGGCTGCGCCATGCGCACCGACATCATGGTCGACTCGCCGAGCGGACCGAAGTTGAGCTGCTCGATGCGCAGCTTCGGCTTGCGCAAGACGACGGCGTCACCGTCGGCAAGGGTAACAGGCGTGTCTTCCCAATCCATGTACAGGGAAGCTTCGGTCGGTACAGGCTCGTCACCGGCGAAGGCGAAGTCGATCCCGCCCTGCAGGGCGCGGTTCTGAAACTGGTCTCCGTAATTGGGGTGCGGCTTTGGCCCGCCGTGCTCGCCCTCGCCAGGTATGCTCAAGCGCACCAGCGTCGACAGCAGCTGCTCGTCGCGCACCTTGGGCGGACTTCCCCGGCCGGTGCCGATATGGCAGGCGGAGCACCGATCGGCGACGAAGGTAGGTCCCAACCCCCAATCGCCCTCGAGCGAACTCACGACGACCCACCTCACGTTGAAATGCAGCCGACCCTGCATGAACACCTCGCGCTGCTTGGTATCCAATACCGGCGCCGGCTCAGAGTACGCCATCGCGTCGGCGCGGCGCAGGGTGAAACTGCCGGCGGACAGGGTTGCATCTTGCTCGTCGTCGGCTTGCGCCGACAGTGCAACTGCGCCCGCTCCGGCGAGGAACAATGCGAGCGCGCCGAGGATTCGTCGCCTATTTTGACCGGTGATCATCACTTCAGATCGACTCCAAGAATTTGAGTAAAGCCTGGCGATCGGCTTTGGGCATGCGTTTGTAGGCCTCGCGCGAGGCTTCGGCCTCGCCGCCGTGCCACAAGATCGCCTCGCCCGCGTTGCGTGCCCGCCCGTCGTGCAGCATCGCCGTGCTGCCGCTGACCGTCTCGGACAGGCCTAGGCCCCACAGCGGCTGGGTGCGCCACTCGCGCCCACTGGCTTTGAAGTCGGGCCGCCCGTCGGCCAACTCCTCTCCCATGTCGTGCAACAGCAAGTCGGTGTAGGCACGGAAGGTCTGATTGGCGAGCTGGGGCAGGGCGGGGAACTGGCTCGCGGTTTTGAGCTCCGGCACGTGGCAGACCGCGCACTGGGCGGCTTCGAACAGTTTCTCTCCGCGCTTGAACTGCGCGTCCTCGACGTTGCGCCGCGCCGGCACCGCCAGCCCCAATGTCCAGAACTCGAGTTCGTCCCAGTTTCTTTGGATCAGCTCCGGATTGTTGCCGGGCGGCTGCAGTTTGCAAAGCTCTTGCACGGGCGGACAGTTCTCTTCCCCGAACAGCGGCGAGGTCACGCCCATGTCCCCCCAAAACGCCGCGGCGATTTGCTGCTTGACGCTGGGTTGGTTGGCTTTCCAGCCGAAGCGGCCGAGCGCTTGGCGCTTGTTGATGGCGTCCCACACGTAGTTGGGCTTGCCTTTGTAGCCTTTCTCCGCCTGCAGCTTGGCGAGGTCCAACAGGGTTTGCTCGGGAACAGCCTCCAATAATCCCAGGCCGAAGATGGGCTGCGCGATGCGCAGCGAGGTCATCAGTCCGTCGCCGAACGAACCGAACGTGAGCTTTTCGAAGCGAACCTTGGGCGCGCGCAGCCGCGCCTTTTCGCCGTCGGCAAAACTCACCTCGCGCTCTTGCCAGTCGATGTAGACCTCGCCTTCCGGGGGGACGCGGTCGCCGAAGCCATGGTTGTAAGTGTCCTTGCCTTGCAGGCCCTGATTCTGAAACTGATCGCCGTATTTTGGGTCCGGCTTCGACCCGCCGTGCTCGTCGGTGCCCGGCAGGCTCAGGCGCACGATCATTGTTTCGGGCTGCTCTTCAGCCGCCTTCGGAGGCGCGCCGCGACCCGCCTTGGTGTGGCATTGGACGCATTTCTCGGCGACGAAGGTGGGACCTAAGCCCCAGTCCCCTCCCAAGGAAGGGAACACCACCCAGCGCTGGTTGAAGTGCACCCTCCCGCGCATGAAAACCTCGCGTTGCTTTAAATCCAGGACGGGAGCCGGCTCGGCGTATGACTCGGCATCGGCGCGATTGAGGGTGAACTCGCCCGCCGATAGGGCAAGGTCGGAGAGCTTGGGTTCATCGGCCGAAGCGAGCACCGCGAGCGCGACGCCCGCGCCCGCAAGCGCCGCTGAGATGAGACGAGGAAACTTCAACGTAGGCCTCCGCAACGGATCCAGTCGCGGAGTTTCACCCCGCGGTTTTTTGCGCTACGTTACTGGAAGCGAGCGGACGTGACAAGCCGCGACCGGGGTGAGCGGAGGCGGCCGCCGCACCCGGCGCGTTGTCATTTTGTTGCCATGTTTCGACCCACGATTGCCACCGCACGACTGATTGGCGGCACCTTGGCGCGATGTAATGCTTCTTGCGGGCGGGGCGCCTCCTCCACCGCCTGTGACGTCCACGAGATTGTGGTCGTACGCCTTCGCAGGAGCCGTGGGCTGGTGGCTGGGCTTTGGGCTGGTGTGCTCCCCTCGCACACCGCGATGCGGCCTACAAGCGCCGGTCCCCAGCCTCTAGCCCACGGCTCCTGCGTTTTTTTTCCATCTCTATCGAGCGCGCTATAGTTCCAACTTGGAGGCCAAGTCCTCGAAGTCTTTGGCGTTCACGTCGAAGCGCTTCTCGAACTTGAGATCCTTCTTCAGCTTGGGATTGAATTCGAGCGGGCGTGTCACGAAGGCCGTGCGTAGGCCGGTACGCGCCGCAGCATCGAGGTCGCCTTTGTGCGCGGCAACCATCATCACTTCGTCAGGGGCGAGCCCGAGCAAGGAAGCCGCCGTCAGGTAAGACTCCGGATCGGGCTTGTAGTGTTTGGCGAGCTCCGCCGAGATGATGCAATCCCACGGCAATTTAGCGAATTTGGCCATGTTGGTGAGCAAGGCCACGTTGCCGTTGGACAGGGTGGAGATGATGTAGCGGCGCTTGAGCCGCTTCAGCCCCCTCACCGAGTCGGGCCACGGCTTCAGGCGGTGCCAGACTCGGTTAAGATGCGCCTTTTCTTCCTCCGACAGATCGGTGATACCGAATTCCCGCAGCACGTCTTCGAGGATGCGTCGGTGCAGGACATCGATGATCGTCCAGGGCAACTCACCGTGCCGCACCTTGTCCATGGCCGGCGCGTAGCCACCGCGCCATGCATCGGCGAATGCCGCCCAATCGACGCGCAGCGCCTTCGCGCGTCCGAGCCGCTCCCCTTCACGGATGATGCTGCCGCGCCAGTCGACCACGGTACCGAACACGTCGAAGGTGAGTGCCTTTACCGCCTGTAGTTCGCGCTTCATTACCACGCCCTTCAAAAGTTCGCTAGGCTAGTGGAACCCTGCGCGCCTGTCTACCGTTCACCGCCTGCGTGCCTTTCCGTAGCATCGACCCGCTGATGCCCACACCTCTTCCGCCCCCAGAGGCCCCCGCCGATCGAGCCGCCAATTCCACCCCGCTGTGGAAAAAATGGCAGGTCATGTTGCCGCTGTGGGGGGTGATCGCGGCGTTGGTCTGGCTCGGCGTTCACTACGGGGTGGACAACCGAGTCATCGCGGGCGGCGTGTTCCTGATCGGCCTGTTGTCGAACGCATTCGCATGGCTGCTCGCCGTCATCGGCGTGGTGCCGCTGGTCGGGCCGCTGGTGGTCAAGGTGCTGGCTCTGCCGTTTATCTGGCTGCTCAACGCGCTCGGTTATTTCGTGTCCTACGTCGCCATCAAGCGGGGCTACTCGAAGGACGTTCTCACCTACCGGGGATTGACGGTGGCGCTGCTGGTAGGTGTGGTGATCGGCTATCTACTGGGGAAACTCGTGTAACATCACCGGGAACATGAGCGAGAATCCGAGCGGACACAGCGAAACTGCCACACTGGCCGGCGGCTGCTTCTGGTGTCTGGAAGCGGTCTTCGATCAAGTAGCTGGCGTTCAGGATGTCGTGTCGGGCTACACCGGCGGCAGCACGGTCAACCCGACTTACCGTCAGGTCTGCAGCGGCGCGACCGGGCATGCCGAAGTCGTCCAGCTGCGGTTCGATCCGACCGTCGTGTCCTATGCAGACCTCTTGCGCGTGTTCTTCGCCATCCACGACCCGACCACCCTCAACCGTCAGGGAAACGACGCCGGCACCCAGTATCGCTCAGCGATCTATTACCACTCCCCGCAGCAGAAGGCGATGGCCGAGCAGGTCATGGGCGAGCTAACCGCTGAAAAGCTGTGGCCGCATCCCATCGTGACCGAGCTGAGCGCGGCGCAAGCCTTCTATCCGGCCGAGGACTACCACCAGGAGTACTACGCCAACAACGGTGGGCAGCCTTACTGCCAGATCATCATTGCGCCCAAGGTGGCGAAGTTTCGCTCCCAGTTTCTCGAGCGCCTGAAGCGCCCTGCACCGCGCGCTTGACGCGCTCGCTTTTCCGCTCGGAGCGAGCGTGGCGCGTGGGCCGAAAATGCGACACTGTGCGCGAGATTTTTCGTTTCTTCCCTCTGGAAACGTTGACAAGTACGCACTGAGGCGGCATGCTCTCTGCGCCGCATAAGTATTAGGCACGTTCCCTCGTATACACATCATCACTCAGAGGAGGTTGTGACAATGGCAACTGCCAAGAAAGGCAAGAAACCCGCTGCGAAGAAGCCCGCCGCAAAGAAGCCGGCGGCGAAGAAAGTAGCTGCAAAGAAGACTCCCGCCAAGAAGGCTCCGGCGAAAAAGGCGGCGGCGAAGAAGCCCGCCGCTAAGCGTAAACCCAATGCTGCGTTCATGAAGGCCATGACCCCGAGCGCCGCGCTCGGCGCAGTCATCGCCGGCCACCACC
>CAZILI010000327.1:0-4927 GCA_964539965.1 uncultured Burkholderiales bacterium
GGCAAAAACCAGCGTGTCCAGCCCACTCAGGGCGGCCGCGAACGCGCCGATCCATTTGCTAATCTGATAGCAGAACAGCGCGACCGCGTCCGCCGCCCGCGGGTCGTCGACCTCGCGCCGCAGCAAGTCGCGCATATCGGAACTGGTCTCGGAGATGCCGATCAAGCCAGATCTACAATTGACCAAGTCATGGAACTGCTTCGCGTCCAGGCCCTCGGTGCGCGCCAGGTACGCAAAAAGACCGGGGTCCAGGTCGCCTGCGCGAGTACTCATGGGTACGCCTGATGCAGGAGTGAACCCCATGCTCGTGTCGATCGGCTTGCCGTCGCGCACCGCGGCGAGGCTCGCACCGTTTCCGAGGTGAGCGAGAATGATTCGGCCCCGGGCAGCAACGCTTCCCTGCGTGCGAGCCAATTCGTCCATCAAAAACTCATACGAAAGCCCGTGAAAACCATAGCGACGTACACCTTGTGCCTCATATCGGCGCGGGATCGACAGCAGCCGTGCGACGCGTGGCATAGGGTGGTGAAAGGCAGTGTCGAAGCAAGCGATTTGCGGCAAATGCGGGAAGCGCCGTTGGAGCGCTTCAATTAGTAAAATTGCTTCCGGTAGGTGCTGCGGGTCCAATGGCGTGAGGCGGTGCAGTTCCTCCACCAAAACCGAGGTCAGCCGTTGCGGTTCGTGATAGGTCGGGCCGCCGTGAACGATACGGTGCCCCACCGCCATCAGATGTCCGGTTTCTTCACGTTGTTCGATCCAATCCATCAGCACTGCCACCGCGGTCGCGTGATCCTTGGCGGCGACTTGCCGCGTGAAATTCTGGTCCTGATCGGCGCTCCGAACGCGGAAGACTGCCTCGCTCATTCCAGTGCGTTCGATCTGGCCGTTAAGCTTCAAGCGCAGCGCCCGGTTCGCGGCGAACAGGGCGAACTTAATACTCGATGAGCCGCCATTGATCGTCAGAATGCTTTCCTCTGCGGTGTTCATGCAGACAACCTCTAGTTACCCATCAAGCCAAAGCTGTATCAACACTTGCCACGCGGGCGAGCTGTTCAACATCGATCATGCGGGCCCCACCCGTGTCGGTTGCGACCTCTTTGCCCTGATCCTCGACATCAGAGTGCTCCACGATTTGGCGAACGCCTCGACACCTTCTTGCTGCAATCTCGCTGCAAGGGCTTGGTCGTCGACACCTTCGCGCCTAAACTTCTCGAGCACCGCTTCGGCGTTGCCACCATCGGCAGGCAACGTTGCGCCGACCTTGCCGTGTTCGGCAAAGGCAAGCAAAGTCTTCTCGGGGATCGTGTTGACGGTATCCGGCGCTGCAAGGGCCTCAATGTAGAGCGCGTCGGGTGCCGCAGGATCCTTGGTGCCGGTACTGGCCCAGAGCAAGCGCTGCGGCCGAGCGCCCGCTTGAGCAAGCTTTTGCCATCGTTCGGACGCGAGCAGATCGCGATAGGCTTTGTAGGTTCGCATCGCGATCGCTATGCCGAGGCGGTTGCGGTGCTGCGGTGCAATTTTTTCATTCACCGCGACGTCCCATCGGCTGACGAACAGCGAGGCCACCGATGCCACCTCCGGGTCTAGACCTGCTTTGACGCGGCGCTCGATCGCGCGCAGATACGCTTCGGCCGCAGCAACGTAGTGTTCGCGCGAGAACAGCAGTGTGACGTTGATCGGGATGCCGTCGAAGATCGACTGCTCGATTGCCGGAATGCCCTGAGGCGTGCCGGGGATCTTGATGAAAAGATTGGGACGCGCCGCTCGCGCATGCAGTTGTGTTGCGCTCTTGATGGTGTTGCCGCTGTCGTTCGCGAACAGCGGCGAGACTTCGAGCGACACCCAACCGTCCACGCCATCCGTCGCATCGTGGATCGGAAGGAGCAAATCAGCGGCCTGAGTCAAATCCTCCAAGGCAAGTGCGAAGAACAACGCCTCATCCGACATACCCGCGAGCGTTGTTTTGCCGATGGCGTCATCGTAGAAATCACCCTTCTTGATCGCCTGATCGAAGATCGTTGGATTGGAGGTGAGTCCCGTCACCGCAAACTCGCGGATATAGCGGTTGAGCGTACCGCTCGTCAGTAAGTCTCGTGTGATGTTGTCGAGCCAAAGGCTTTGGCCGAGATCGTGAAGTTGCTGTGCAGCATTCATGTCGTCTGCCTTTGCCCGTTGGCCAGCCCATGGTGTGTTGTCGATCAGAAACATCGCCTCGCCGCGGGCCGTCATGCTTGCGCCCCGTCCGGTGTAGGGTTGTGCCAGCCGCCGTCTGCCGCGATGAGCGCGTGAGCCTGTCTCGGCCCCCAGCTATGGCGTCGGTAAGGGCGAACCCGGTCGCGGGTATGAAGGACTGGGTCTACCACCGCCCAGGCGGCCTCAACCGCGTCTTCGCGGGTGAAGAGCGCGCCGTTGCCCGCCATGGCATCGCCCAGTAGCCGCTCGTAAGGCGATTCCTCTCCCGGTCGTTCATCAACCAGATAGAGCTCACGTTGGTCGCCGACGAACGCTTGCCCTGCGCGCTTGACGCGAGCGGCGAGGGCTACGGCGGCGTTTGGGGATAGACGGAAGCGTAGATAGTTGGCCCGGCCTGACGCCGGGGCGGAGTCAGCGAACAAGCGCTGTGGCGGCGGCTTTAACTGCACTATCACCTCGGCGAGCGTCGCGGCCATGCACTTACCCGAGCGCAAGTACCATGGCACGCTTTCCCAGCGCCACGAGTCGATAAAAAGCCGCAGCGCGCAGAAAGTCTCGACGTCGGAGTTTCTCGCGACGTCATTTTCTTTACGGTAGCCAGCGTACTGCCCACGCACCACGTCGTCATGCTTTAGCGGACGCATTGCCTGGAAGACATCGGCGGTCTCGCCGTGCACCGCGCCAAAGCCCCGATAGCTTGGCGGCTCCATGGCAAGCAGCCCGACAATCTGGAACAGGTGATTCTGGATCACGTCGCGCAAGCAGCCGGCGCTCTCATAGAACGCGCCGCGGCCCTCCACACCGAAATTCTCGGATAGGGTTATCTGAACGCTGGCTACGTAGTTGCGGCCCCAGAGCGGCTCGAGGAACGAATTGGCGAAACGGAAATAAAGGATGTTCATGATCGCCTCCTTGCCAAGAAAGTGATCGATCCGGAAGATCGAGTCTTCTGGGAATACCGATCGGGCAATGCGATTGAGCGCCCGCGCGGAAGACAAATCCCGCCCGAATGGTTTCTCGACGATGACACGCGCGTCATGCGCCAAGCCCGAGACCCCTAGCCCATGGATTACCGTCGCAAACAACGAAGGCGGGATAGCCAGGTAGTGCGCTGGGCGCCGGGCGCCGCGCAGCACATTCTTAAGCGCTTCGAATGTAGCCGGCTCGTTATAGTCGCCGCCAACGTAGCGCAGCAGCGAGAGCAGATGACGAAGCGCAATCTGATCAACAATCCCGCCCGATTCTTTAATGCTGTCCTTTGCCCGAGCGCGAAGTTGCCCTACGCTCCATTTGGAGGACGCCACACCGAAGACCGGGACGCCAAGTGCGCCTCGCTTGGCCATTGCGTAAAGCGCTGGAAAGATCTTCTTGTAAACGAGATCGCCGGTGACACCGAACAGCACCAGCGCATCGGATCGCGCCATGCGGCTGGTGGATTTGTTCATGTCAGCTTCTTATCTTTGTCTTCATGTTCGCTAACCTTCCGCCCCAGCAGTCTTAGTCCACGCATCTGCTGAACTAAGGTACCTGACGCGTACCTGACGCGGCAATCGCGCGCGTAGATCGCCCAACTGTGTTTCAAGATCACGGATCCGATCGAGCAAGGTTAAGGCAAGCGCAACGCCGTGCGTGTTCAGATCGAAGTCGTCACGCAACCGCCGCGCGATTCTCGCAGCAACGAGGCATTGCCCCTCGAAGAAGCGCTGCGTCCCGTCCGCATCGATCGGCACGAGCGCGCCGTAGTCCACTAGCTCGTCAATTTCCGCTGTCGATAAGCCGGACAATTCGGCAAGCTGGTTCACCGACAATGCGTGATGCTCATGCAGCCAAAGCACTTCAGTGAGTTCAACTCGCAAGGGTGGCTTCATGTTCGAAGTGGCCGCGCGGATTAAACGTCGAACTGTCGGCAAGCTGCTTGAACAGTGCCCGCTCGTGTTCGCTAGTCACCGTGGGCAATACGATCTGCACCAGAGCGAACAAGTCGCCCTCTCCGGTACTTGGCCGGGGCAGGCCGCGCTTGCTCAGACGCAACTGCTGGCCGCCACGGGTTCCCTCCGGGACTTTAAGGAGGACCGGTCCGTTCGGTGTTGGGAGCTGTACGGTGGTACCCAACACCGCCTCCCAAGGCGCTAGGGGTAAATCCAGGTAAAGGTCATGACCGCTCACGCGGTACAGCGAATGCGGGTGCAGCACGACATTGATGTAGAGATCGCCGTCGCGCCCGCCGTTGAAGCCCTTGCCGCCCTTGCCAGATAGCCGCAGCCGCTGGCCGTCGGTCGCACCTTTGGGAATACGTGCCTTGAACGCATGGGGTGCCCGATGCAAGATACCGTTCGCATCGTACTCCGGCATGGTCAGGTCGAGATCTACTTTGGTGCCGTGAAATGCCTGTTCCAGGGTGATGCGCACCGTGACCTCATAATCTTGTCCCGCCATCGATATAGTTCGGCCGTTCTGACCCGCGCGGTGCCGGCCGCAGCGAAGACTGGCAAACAGGTCTGCAAGATCAACGTCGTCCGCAGCGAACGGCATAGCGCCAAACTCTTGTTGCCAGCCGGGCGGCGGTCGGAAATCTTGTCCTGGTGGGTGCTTGCCGAGTTGATCGTAGGCAGCGCGCTTCTCCGCGTCCTTGAGAGCCTGGTAGGCTTCCGCAACCTCCTTGAACTTGGCCTCGGCGTTCGGCTCCTTGGCGACGTCCGGATGATACTTGCGCGCAAGCTTTCGATACGCCTTC
>CAZILI010000328.1:0-4923 GCA_964539965.1 uncultured Burkholderiales bacterium
CGTGATCGCTCGACGCGGTCGGTGAGCAACATGGCCCCGAACATGAGCGCCAGCGCCATACATGCGTAGATGCGATGATCGGCGAACTGCATGTAGGCGATCGGCGCATCGCGCCGCATGGGCAAGGTCAACTCCTGATAGCCCAGCCACTCGAACAGATACAGCAACGCCAGCGGATAGGCGAGCATCGCCAGCGCGAAATAGTGGCCGCGCAGTTTGAAGGTAGGACTCCCCACGATCAATCCGGCGAGCGCACCGACGCCGGCCGCTGCCGGTATCCCTAGCCAAGGCGACAAGCCGAGGTGGGTTTGCGCCAGCGCGACCCAGTACGCGCCCAAACCGAAAAATGCGGCATGGCCGAACGACACCAGGCCGCTGTAGCCGCTCAAGAGGTTCCACGACAAACCCATTACCGCCCACACCGGCACCAAGGTCATGATGAGCTGGTAGTAGGAATTCACCACCCAGGCGGTGAGAGCGGCGTACACAACGGCGAACGCCGCAATCCAGAACAAACGACGGCGTGGATCGGCAATCAGCACGCTACGTTCTTCGTGCTGCGCGGCCGAACAGACCTTGCGGGCGGAGGAGGATGATGACGAGAAACACGACGAAGATCGCCGTGTTTTGCAGTTGGTTCGGCAACACCAGGGTGGATAGTTGCTGCACCAGGCCGATGGTCAATCCGCCCAAGAACGCGCCGGACACGCTGCCCAAGCCGCCGAGCACGACGCCGGCGTACATGATGATGACGTACTCGAGGCCGACGTAGGGCTGGAACGGGCTGCCCGAGGCAATCAGCCCGCCGCCCACCGCCGCGATCGCGACACCGAAGCCGAATGCGAGGCGGTGCGCGCGATCGACATCGATGCCCATGTAGACCGCCGCTTCCGGATTATCGGCCGCCGCGCGCAAGGACTTGCCCAAGCGCGAACGCGCCATCATCAGCACGAAAGCGAGCACGGTGGCGAGCGCGATCGCCGCCGCCACGGTCTGGCCCTGATTGACGAAGATCTCGATGCGATCGCGGTACAGCGGGCCGATGCTCCAGGCGTTGGAAGACAACGGCGTCGCGACCGAGACCGGTGTGGAGCCGAACACGAACAGCCCGCCGTTTTGCAGCACCAGGGCGATGCCGAGGGTCAGCATGAGCTGCGCGTAGTGGCCTTCGGATTCGAGTGTGGTGCTGCGCATGCCGGTTACTCGGTTGACCAAGAACCGATGCACTGCAAGGCCCGCCAAGAACACCACCGGACCGGCCAGCAGCGCAGCCACGTAGGGCGCGACGTTGGGCCCGAACAGCCCCTGAGCGCCGAACCAGCCGAACAGATAAAACGCCACGTACATGCCCAGCATCATGAATTCGCCGTGGGCGAAGTTGATGACGCGCATGACGCCGAAGATAAGGCTCAAGCCCACGCACATGAGCCCGTACACCGCCCCGTTGAGAACACCCGCGACGAGCGCCTGCAAGCCGTTTTCGATCCACTGCGCGGCCTGCACGGCGACGCTCTAAGGAAGCTGGTTCGCGCCGAGCAACGCGGGCAATCGCCCCGCGTCGTCGCTACGCTCCAGGGTTTCGATGCACTCGGTGATGCGCTGCGCCCGCTCTTCGCCCAACGCCGCCGCGGTGGCGGCCTGAAAACGCGCCTTCACCTCCTGTGCGCTGGCGTTAACGACATCTGCGAGCCGCTTGCGATAAGTGGCGCCCGCGGCATCGCGCACTTCGACCTCGGCGCCCTGCTGGGCAGGATAGGCCTGGGTCAAGGCATCATCTACCTGGAGCGTCGTGAGGCCGATCAAGCGATGCAAACGAGCGTCCTCGAGCAGGCTGAAATTCTCCTCGGTCACGGCGCCTTTCAATAGCGCACCGGCGACGTTGTACTGAATGCTCATCTTGGCCTGCAGCACGTGATCGAACGGTCCGCGCGAGTCGCAGCCGGGGTAAGCGGCACCCGCGCGCGGCACGCGAACGGTAATCGCCGCGATGCGCTCGGGCGCGCAAGCATGCTCGCGCGCGATCGCTAGCGCCGCCTGAGACGGCGTCTGCGCGAAATTGCAAGCGGGCACGGGCTTGTGATACACGGACAGGATTTCGGGGGTGCCGTTGAATAACTCGACGGCGTGAGCGGCCTGGCGTTTGCCGAGCGACGCGAACAATCCCGCTTCACCGTCCAGCGCGGTCGGAGAGGCGAACGCGCCGGCCTCGGCGAGCCGCGCCGAGGTCACGCCGTTGCGCGCGGCGAAGCCGGCTTGGAAGAACATCTCGCTTCCGCCCGTGTGCGCCCATTGGTTGAATCCCAAGGTCGCGTTGGCGCCGATCGCCACCGCGCTCGCGCTCGCCGCCGCGTCCAAGCGCAGCAGCCGCGCGCCCGCCGCCGCGGCGGCGATCGGTCCGGTGAGGCCGGTCGGCCGGCGTATGCGGGCGATCTCAGGATCGAGCAGCGCGCGCCCCACTCGCCCGCCGACCTCGTAACCCACCACCGCCGCAAGCATGAACTCCGCGCCACTCACGCGCCGGTACTGCGCGAGCGCGAGTAGGCTCGGCAGCACCACGATGCCGAGGTGGCTCACGCTGCCGGCGTGCATGTCTTCGCGCACCAGGCCGTGAGCCATCACGGCGTTGGCGAAAGCGGCGTCCTCGAATGAGGACAGGAACGGAGCGGCGATCACGCTGGCGCCCGACGATCCAGTGCGGCTCGCTACGGCAAGCGCTTGCCGTGCCCACGGCAGGTCGCGCGACTCGAAGGCGCAGCCGATCAGGTCGTACAGGCAGGTCTTGACCTTGTCGAATACCGCGCTCGGTAGGTCGCGCGCCTCGATCGAACGGGCGGTGTGCGCGATGCGCTGCGCGAGAGCCGCCGGAGCTGCGGAAGCGACCGGGCGGGGAATGCTGGTTAGCGCCGACATGCTGTCCTCCTAGCGCATCGATCTAGGTTCCTCGGGAGCAACCGATGCGACAGTTGATGAGCGAAAAGGTAACAAAGCACGCGCTCGCAAGACCGCCCGCGGGAGCGGCGTTCGCGTGTGCCATCGTGCGATTTCGGAACCTCGTTATTGTGTGCGCTATGGTATCGGTTTGGCGCGCACCGTGCATCGGTTGCCTAGCTTTCGCGCCTGCCGGCGCGGAAATAGCGCGCGTCGTCGTAGAACTCGGCGCTCTCGTTCGCCGGCCACCAACCGGGCACGCCCAAGATGGGCAGCGGCGCGAGATCGCGGCCGCGGGTGAAAGCGAGCGGTTCGGCCACACGGGCGGCCGCCAGCGCATCGATTCGGGTCAGACGCTCGGCGGCAGGAAGCTGCAGCAACGCAGTATCGCAATCGAGTAGCAGCGCCTTCGCCGTCAGTCCCACGAAGGGCGCGAGACAATGCTGCATGAGCGCGTGGCCGAACAAAAGAAAAGCCATGCGCTCGCGAACTTCCTCGCGCCGCTGCCAGAACAGTTCCTTCCAGCGGAACTCCAGCAGCAAGCGAGCGAGCGCGGGCTGCGCGCTCAGCACGATCACGCCGCCCTCGTCGAACAGGGTCAGCGCGTCCTGCACCGCGCTGCGGTTCCCGCATGGCCGTTGTGCCGCCTCCGCGTAGTGGCGCGCGTTGAGTGCCGCTTTGGTTTGCGGAAAACTGGCCCAGACCAGCGCGTTGAACAAGTCGTGCCAATCGCGCTCACGCGTCTGCAGTTCGCTCTTCAGATAGATGCGCGCCTCGTAGCGCTCCTCGGGCGAGCGCGCCCGTGCCGCTTGCGCGACCAGGCGCACCGGTTGGCCGCGCGCTGAGCAAGGCGGTCGAGGGGACCCGTCCAGCACGCCCTGCAAATCCGCTAACGAAGGCCAGTCTTCGGTCTCGCTGGGCACACGCGCCAACGCGGGCCGCACGGACTGCAGGAACGGCGAGTCCAGGAGTTCGCGGGTAGAGAACATCGGCGCTCGCGTCCAGCCGCCCGCGCGCTCAACTCAGCGCGGCCCCGCACTGCCAGCACAAGTCGAAGTTGGCGGGATTCGACTCCTGGCACACGCTGCACGGCCGTGGTTGCGTCGCCGCGCCGCGCTCGTAATCGCGCAGCAAAGCTCGCGCACGCGCTTCGTCGCGCTCATGCTCAAGCCAAAGCTCGGGATAGGCGTGCGTGAACGGAATTTCACCCAGCGCGCTTTGTGCGTTTTCGTTGAATACGCGAATCGCGATGCCCTGCTGCGCGAGCAACTGGCGCAGCAAGTGGGCTTCGGTGAAGTTGGCGGCGCAATACAGGCGTTTCACACGCGCTCGAGAAGGTGGCGGACAGACCCGATCGGCGTTGATTCTACATAGCTTTTCGCCGGGAGCCGCAGGCATGGTCGGCTCAGGCCGTCGAAAGTCATAGGACTTTAGCCATATTGCGCCTTAGAATGCCCGGGTAAACAATTGATTACTGGCGGGTAATGGGAGCTTAGGAAAATCCGCCGGCGAACCTATCGCGACGTGCATAGAGCGAGGAGGAGGTCTTCGCTGTGAGCGCAGTACCGCAAGCCGTGGTCATCGAACCGCCGTACGGCGTCATCTGGAGCCGCATGAAGGCGGGCAAGGTCGTGCCGTTCCTAGGGGCGGGAGCCTCGATGTCGGGTCGTCCGAGCGATGCCAAGTGGACTCCCGCACAGCAGCAATTTCTGCCGAGCGGGCGCGAGCTGGCTGAGATTCTCGCCGACGAGTCGTCGTTTCCCTCCATCGAAGCGGTCGACCGCGGCAATCTCGCTAAGGTGTCTTCGTACTATGAGGCCGTGTCGGGCCGGGTCGCCTTGCGCGAGTACCTGCACGAACTCATCGCGCGGCCGTACCCGCACGGCGGTTTGCACGAGTTCCTCGCCTCGATAGCGGTGCCGCAGGTGATCGTGGTTACCAACTACGACACCTTGGTCGAGCAGGCGTTTAGCGCGGCCAACAAGCCGTACGACC
>CAZILI010000329.1:0-4917 GCA_964539965.1 uncultured Burkholderiales bacterium
CACACGCCGCAAGACAACGCGCAACCCAACCCACCGCCGGCGAGCGGCTCCGACATGTCGGATGAGGCCGTCCTCAGGCAGGTCGTCGTGTTTGCCGCACTCATCGTGCTAGTCAGCATCCTGTCGATGATCTTCATGTACGTGCCGATCGGCTGACTGCGCGCCGCCGCGGCCTTACCGGTACAATGCGGCCCTTCGATTTCGTACCGCCTGCCCATGCGCGTCTCGCAGTTTTTTCTTTCCACCATGAAGGAAGCGCCGGCCGAAGCCGAGTTGGTAAGCCACAAGCTCATGCTGCGCGCCGGCCTCATCAAGAAACTTGGCAGCGGTCTGTATACCTGGATGCCGCTCGGCTTGCGCGTATTGCGCAAGGTCGAGCAGGTGGTGCGCGAAGAAATGGACCGCAGCGGCGCCATCGAATTGGCGATGCCTGCAGTGCAGCCCGCCGAGCTGTGGCAAGAAAGCGGCCGCTGGGAGCAGTTCGGTCCGCAGATGTTGAAGATCAAGGACCGCCACGAGCGCGATTTCTGCTTCGGTCCCACCCACGAAGAAGTCATCTCCGACATCGCGCGGCGCGAGATCAAGAGCTACCGGCAGCTGCCGCTTAACCTGTATCAGATTCAAACCAAATTTCGCGACGAGATACGCCCGCGCGTCGGCGTGATGCGCGCGCGAGAGTTCGTCATGAAAGACGCCTACTCGTTCGACGTCGACAAGGCGGGGCTGGATCGTTCGTACCGTGTCATGCACGACGCCTATTGCCGCGTGTTCGAGCGCCTGGGATTGAGATTCCGCGCCGTCGCGGCCGACCCCGGCGCGATCGGCGGCACCGGCTCGCACGAGTTTCACGTGCTCGCCGACTCTGGCGAGGACGCCATCGCGTATTGTCCCGATTCCGACTACGCCGCCAATGTCGAGCTGGCCGAGGCGCTGGCGCCCGCCGTCGCGCGCGCAGCACCGACCGAGGCGATGCAACTGGTGCCCACCCCGGGCAAGAAGACCTGCGAGGAGGTGGCAGGGCTGCTGGGAGTGGCGCTCGCGCGCACCGTGAAAGCAGTGGTCGCGGTGGCGGGCGAGAACCTCGTCATGTTCTTGTTGCGCGGCGACCACGAATTGAACGAGATCAAGGCCGCCAAGCTCGGCGAGGTCGGCGCGTTTCGCTTGGCGAGCGCGGAGGAGATTCGCGAGCGCCTCGGTGTGCCGGTCGGCTACATGGGCCCGGTGGGCTTGGCCGCACGCGCTCTCGTGGTAGCGGATCGCAGTGTCGCGCCGATGAGCGACTTCATTTGCGGCGCCAATCAAGATAACCATCACTTGCGCGGGGTCAACTTCGGGCGCGACGTGGCCGAGCCGGCGATCGTCGCCGATATTCGCAATGTCGTGCGCGGCGATCCCAGCCCGGACGGCAAAGGCACGCTCGACCTTTGCCGCGGCATCGAGGTCGGGCACATTTTCCAGCTGCGCACCAAGTACTCCGCCGCCATGAATGTCGCCTACCTCGACGAAGCGGGCCAATCGCAGGTGACGGAGATGGGATGCTACGGTATCGGCGTGTCACGCATCGTGGCGGCTGCGATCGAGCAGAATCACGATGCGCGCGGCATCATTTGGCCGGCCGCGCTGGCGCCGTTTGACATCGCCATTGTTCCGATTGGCTATCACCGTAACGAGGCCGTGCGCGCGGCTGCCGACAAGCTGCACGACGACTTGGTCGCGCTCGGCCACCTTTCACCGGGTCTGTTCGCCGATCAAGAACTCATCGGCGTGCCGCACCGTGTGGTGGTCAGCGAGCGCGGGCTCAAAGACGGGCAACTTGAATATCAGGCGCGCCGCGCCAGCGCCGCGGAAAAGATTGCCTTGCAATCGGCCGTGAGCTCTCTACAATCGAAGTTCGAGCCAACCTAAGCCATTGAAATAAAAGTGAAAATAATCAAATACTTAGCCGCATACTGCCTGTTCGCCGCGAGCGCGTCGGCGTTCGCCGGGGCGCAGCGCGAGGAGGACTTGTCGGCAAGCGTGCGCGCGGCGCTGCACAAGGCGGTGTCCGATACCGGTGTGGTTAAGACCTACTTCCAGTCGGAGTCGGCCGAGAAGCTTTGGTTGAGCGAGATGTCCAAGCGCCTCACGCGTAAGATGCCCGACGAGGCAACCCGGCTCGATTTCTTGCGAACCGTTCACTACGAGGCGACTCGCGCGGGGCTCGATCCCGAAATGGTGCTCGGCT
This sequence comes from uncultured Burkholderiales bacterium, assembly GCA_964539965.1. Classification (GTDB taxonomy): domain Bacteria; phylum Pseudomonadota; class Gammaproteobacteria; order Burkholderiales; family JALYOK01; genus CAZILI01. The sequence continues at coordinate 2,225 of CAZILI010000329.1, forward strand.
TGATCCAAATAGAGAGCAACTTCCGCAAGTACGCCGTATCGACGGTTGGCGCGCGCGGCTTCATGCAGGTGATGCCGTTTTGGGTGAAGCAGATCGGCGACAACGAGCACAATCTGTTTCATTTGCGCATCAACCTGCGCTACGGCTGCACCATCCTGCGCCACTACCTGGACCGTGAGAAGGGCGATTACTACCGCGCCCTGGGTCGCTACAACGGCAGCCTCGGGCAGCCGGAGTATCCCACCGCCGTGGTCGGCGCCTGGAAGAACAACTGGACCATCAAGACGCGCCGCGCCGACAACGCCGATCCCCAACGCCGGCCCGGCTAAGCGATTCGTGAACACCCGCGGCGCTCGTGGCGCCGCCGATCAATACCAAATCTCCATCCTCAAGCCGCGCGCGTCTCGCTCGACGCGCCGTTCGCGCGGCAGCCGCGTAGCGTTCTTCGCTGCGATGCGTACGGCGGTGATCGCGAGCGCGTAGGCGTCGACGATATCGTCCTGCGCCAGGGCTGCGGCGGGAAACGCCGCGCGCACCTTCGCCGGTGCGATCAATTCCGCGCCGTACCAGTCGCGCAGCAAGCGCAAGCGCTGCCGCCGCCCGCTCTCGGTCTTCTTGTTTGCCGCTAACCCCGCGCCGGCGAGTCGCGCAAAGGCGAGCTCCGGATGGGCCTCGAACACGCGCTGCCGGCCGCGGCCGCTCAAGCAGACGTCGACCTCTCGGATCTTGGGCATGATGTTGAAGGTCTCTTTGCTCATGCCCATGCCGTTGCGCCGGATCGCATCGCGATAGTCGGTCGCGGCCAGCGCGCCGCGCGTCGGGGTGGAGAACACACTGGATGCGCGCGGCCGGCCCAGCACGGCGCGCGCCTGCCGCTCACACCGCCTTCCGCCGGCCTGCGGATGCTCGAGGAGCCCCACCGGCATGTCGAGCGCGATATGACGGGCAGGCAGGTCTAGCACCTCGGCAAATCGGGCGCACAGGGCGAAATCGACCTCGCCGATGCGATCCTTCGCCGGCTCGTAGGTGAGCAGCACGACGAACCAGCCGCCCCGACATCCGTCCACGCCGGCCACCCGGATGCCTTTGCGGCGCCTACCGGAGGGGGTGATCGCTTCAGCTGTCGTCACCATCGAGCTGTCCTGGTCAGAATGCTTGAAACACAGTAATATTTCCAGAAATCCCAGAAATCAAGACATATTGTCATGGACAAACAAGTATCATCTACCAGAAATAGGCCCGCGCCGGCCTCGATCGGCGCGGTCGAGCGCGAGACCGGGTTGAGCAAGGATACGCTGCGGGTGTGGGAGCGGCGCTACGGCTTTCCCCGGCCCATGCGCGACGGCAACGGGGACCGCATCTACCCGGCGGAGCAGGTCGAACGTCTGCGCGTCATTCGCCGCCTGATCGATCAGGGTATGCGACCAGGGAGAATTCTGTCGCTGGCGGTGCCGGACCTAGCGAAGCTATACGCCAAGGTCGACCGACCGGAGCGAGCCGCCGCCGAAGCGGTGCGGGATTCGCCGCCCTATCTCGATCTCGTCAAGCGCCACCAATCGGTCGAATTGCGCCGTTCGCTCAACCACGCGCTGCTTCGCCAAGGCGTGCAGCGCTTCGTCGTCGAGACCCTCGCGCCGCTCAACGTCGAAGTGGGCGAGGCGTGGGTACGCGGCGACATCGCGGTGTTCGAGGAGCACCTGTACACCGAAATCGTGCAGGCGGTTCTGCGCAATGCGATCGCCGGACAAGAACTGACGGCTCGCGCGCCGAAGGTGTTGCTTACCACGTTGCCGAACGAGTTGCACGCCTTGGGTTTATTGATGGCCGAGGCGATGTTGGCGGCCGAGGGCGCACAGTGCATCCCGCTCGGCCCGCAGTTGCCGACGGCGGAAATCGTGCAAGCAGCGCGGGCGCATCGGGCCGACGTCGTCGCGCTGTCCTTCAGCGCCGCCTACCCGACGGCGCATGCCCTGCAAGGACTCACAGACTTGCGCCTAGCGCTGCCTGGCGAGGTCGAGGTCTGGGCCGGCGGCGCGGCGATCGAGCGCTTCAAGCACGCTCTCGAAGGCGTGAATCTGATGCCCGCGCTGTCCATGGTGCCGGACTTCGTCGCCCTTTGGCGCGCTCGACACTCCCGGTAAAGCGACGACACACCCGCCGATCGTCTCTCGACGGATTGGGGGGTATAGGGATTAGAGGCTAGTACCAACGGCCCTGTGCGATCGTAACCCCAGGTAGTATAAGGGCGGTGTCGTCGAAGGGAGAAAGAAAGCGCGGTCGGCCGGCTCACCGCCAGCAGCGATCACCAGTGCGCGATACACTGCCGGTTTCGCTCGGCGCCAACCGCTTCCCTCATGTCGCTGCCAGATTTTCATCCCGCCGTGCGCGCCTGGTTTAGCCGCACATTTTCTTCGCCTACCGGCGCGCAAGCGCAGGCGTGGCCAGAAATCAAAGCCGGACGGGACGTGCTGATCGCCGCGCCGACGGGTTCCGGCAAGACCTTGGCGGCGTTCCTGGCGGCACTCGACGATTTGGTCACGCGCGGCCTGGCGCAGGCGCTCCCCGAGTCGGTGCAGGAGCTGTACGTGTCGCCGCTCAATGCACTGTCGAACGACATCCAGCGTAACATCGAGGCGCCGCTCGCCGGCGAGCGGGAGCAGTTGGCCGCGCTGGGCTATCCCGACCTGGAGATT
>CAZILI010000330.1:0-269 GCA_964539965.1 uncultured Burkholderiales bacterium
TGATGGCGGTGCAGCCCACGGCGAGCGAGCGCGACCCGTAGGTGCCCATACCGAAGAGAATCTTGCCCGTGTCGCCGTGCTGAATATCCACGTCGTCCATGCCGATGCCGAGCTTGTCGGCGACAACTTGCGCGAAGCTGGTCTCGTGGCCTTGACCGTGGCTGTGGCTGCCGGTGAAGATGGTCACCTTGCCGGTCGGATGCACGCGCACTTCCGCCGCCTCATACAATCCGGCCCGCGCGCCCAGCGCACCGGCGATATTCGACGGC
>CAZILI010000330.1:279-1576 GCA_964539965.1 uncultured Burkholderiales bacterium
CTTCGATGTAGCACGAATAGCCGATGCCGCGCAGCAGGCCTTTTGCGGCGCTCGCCGCCTTGCGTTGCGCGAAACCCTTCACGTCCGCGATTTCTAGGACGCGATTGAGGGTGGCGTCGTAGTCGCCCGTATCGTAGGTCAATCCGACCGGCGTGGCATAGGGAAACGCCCGGATGAAGTTGCGCTTGCGCAACTCCGCGGGATCGATCTTGGTCTCGCGCGCCGCCAGTTCGACCAGGCGCTCGACCAGATAGGTGGCCTCCGGGCGTCCGGCGCCGCGATAGGCGTCCACCGGGACGGTGTTGGTGAACACCGCCTGCACCCGGCAATAGATGAGCGGCGTCGTGTACTGGCCTGCCAGCAAGGTCGCGTACAGGATGGTCGGGATAGACGACGCGAAGGTCGACAGATAGGCCCCGAGATTGGCAGTGGTTTCCGCTCTCAGTGCTAGAAACTTCCCGTCCTTGTCCAGCGCCAACTCCGCGTGCGTGACGTGGTCGCGACCGTGAGCGTCGGTGAGGAAACTCTCGCTGCGCTCGGCCGTCCATTTGATCGGCCTGCCGATGCGCTTAGAGGCCCATACGAGCGCGGTCTCCTCCGCGTAGAGATAGATCTTCGAGCCGAAGCCGCCGCCCACGTCGGGGGCGATAACGCGCAGCTTGTGCTCGGGCAGTCCGAGCACGAAGGCCGTCATCAGCAGCCGCTCGACGTGCGGGTTCTGGTTCGCGACGTAGAGAGTGTAGGAATCGTCGGCGCGGGAATACGCCGCGTTGGCGGCGCGCGGCTCGATCGCATTGGGAATGAGGCGGTTATTCACGAAGTCGAGCTTGGTAACATGCGCGGCCTTGGCAAACGCGGCGTCGACCGCGGCTTTATCGCCGATCGCCCAGGTGTAGCACGTGTTGTTGGGCGCATCGTCATGCACGTTGACCTTGGCCTTGGCCGCCGACGCGGTATCCACCACCGCCTCGAGGACTTCGTAGTCGACCTCGATCAACTCCGCGGCGGCCTTCGCCTGAGCGAGCGACTCGGCTACCACCATCGCGACCTGATCACCGACGTGGCGGACCTTACCCTCGGCCAGCACCGGATGCCTCGGCTCCTTCATCGGCGTGCCGTCGATGCTCTTGATGAGCCAGCCGCACGGCAGACCGCCTACATTGGCGGTGTCCTGGCCGGTGAAGATGCCGAGCACCCCCGGCAACTTCGTCGCCGCGTCGATCGTGATGGAGCGAATCTTGGCGTGCGCATGCGGACTGCGCAGGAAATATGCATAGCTTTGATTCGGCAGCGACAC
>CAZILI010000330.1:1586-4902 GCA_964539965.1 uncultured Burkholderiales bacterium
GCGACACGTCGTCGGTGTACTGGCCGCAGCCGGTCAGAAAGCGATAATCCTCGCGCCGCTCGATGGGGCGGCCGATCAATCCGGATTGCGGTGCGTTCATGTCCGCCTCCTATAGGCCCATGGCCTTCGCGCCCTGCGCGACGGCTTTGACGATGTTCTGATAGCCGGTGCAGCGGCAAAGGTTGCCGTCCAGCCCCTCGCGGATTTCGCGCTCGTTGCCGTGCGGATGATGCTGCACCAGATCGATGGCGCTCATCACCATGCCCGGCGTGCAAAAGCCGCACTGCAGGCCATGACAGGATTTGAACGCCGCTTGCATCGGATGCAAGGTCCCGTCGGCCGGCGTAATGCCCTCGATGGTGGTCACTTCCACGCCCTGCAACTGGGCGGCGAGCACGTTACAGCTCTTGACCGCGCGCCCGTCGATGAGCACGGTGCACGCGCCGCAACTGCCGGTATCACAACCGACGTGCGTACCCGTCAGGCGCAAGTGCTCACGAATAAGGGTAGAGAGCAGCGTATTCGGCTCTACCTGCACCGAGAGCGCCTTGCCGTTGACTCGCAATGACAACGGAACTGGCATGTTAGATCTCCTCTGAGGATTGCCGCCAAGGCCGAAACCGCCGCGCTGCGACGCCGGCCGGACGACTTCTTAAGCGAAAGAATTCTTGCGCCGACTGTATCGCTCGCTTCGCGCAGTGTCAATTGGCAGAGCTGTCTCATGTTACTTACCCGCGAATGACGATGGTTGACCATTCGCCTAGGCAACGATAGATTGACCGTCCAATACTAGGAGCACCTCATCGCACGCGCTCGCGAAAGAGACCTGACATGAATCTTCTCATCACCGGAGGCGCCGGCTACATAGGCTCACACATGGTGAAACACCTGGCTGCCGCGCGCCACGACGCCTCGGTGCTCGACGACCTCAGCGGCGGTGTGCGCGAGGCTGTGCCCGCCGCGGCAAACTTCTTCGAAGGTTCGATCGCCGACCGGGCGCTGCTCGACCGCATTCTCACGCAGCGGCGCTATGACGGCGTTCTCCATTTCGCTGGCTTTATTCAGGTCGGCGAGTCCGTGCGCAATCCCGCCAAGTACTACCGCAACAACGTGGCGAGCACGCTCACTCTGCTCGATGCCTTGATTCACTACGGCGTGCGCCGCTTCGTGTTCTCCTCCACGGCCGCCGTGTACGGCGATCCGCGCTACGTTCCGATTGACGAACAGCACGAAAAATCCCCGGTCAATCCCTACGGCGCATCGAAGTGGATGGTGGAACAGATTCTCGCACACTACGCTCGTGCCTACGGCCTCGCCTCGGTAAGCTTGCGCTATTTCAACGCCGCCGGCGCGCATCCCGACGGCTCGCTGGGCGAGCGGCACGAGCCGGAAACACACTTGATTCCACTTGCGCTCGCCGCGGTGAGCGGTCGTACCCCGCCGCTCAAAATCTTTGGCCGTGATTATGCTACCCCCGATGGCACCTGCGTGCGCGACTACATTCACGTGGTCGATTTGTGTGAGGCGCATCTGCTGGCGATGAGTCGCCTGGTCAAGGGCGAGCTATCCGGGGCGAGCGCGTACAACCTGGGCAACGGCAGTGGCTACAGTGTGAAGCAGGTGCTCGACGCGGTGGCGCAGGTGACTGGCCGCTCGGTGCCGACCGAAGAGGCGCCGCGGCGCGAGGGCGATCCGGCGGCGCTAGTGGCCGACTCGACTCTTGCCAAGCGCGAACTGGCATGGAGCCCACGCTACGGCGACTTGCATACCATCATCGAACACGCCTGGAATTGGGAGCGGCGCGAACGCGGCTCGTAACCTGTCAGCGCCGCTTAGCGGCTGTGCGAGGACTCGGCTGTCATACTATGGCTTGCGTAGCGGGCCGGCCGGGTATGCCGATTACATAAAATTCCGCGTGTGCAGCTCGGATAAGCGCTGCGCGTCGTCGCGCGCAAAGCCCAGGCGCGCCATGCGTGTTCGTCTGCCTTCGGCCATGTCCTGTTTGAGTATTTGCACCTTGTCGTAGCCGGCGCCGATTTCCTGCGGCGACCAGCCGCCCGCAGCGAGCAGCACTAGAGCGTCGAACACTTCCTCGTTCAATCCGGCGGTCTGGGCGAGAGATTCGTAGCGCCCTTCCACGGCGCGCGCCAAGCGCGCGCGCAAATGGGGGTCGCGCTCGAGCTGATACTCGAGGTGCGCCATGCCGAAGGCCACGTGGCGCGCTTCATCGCGCGCCGTGAGTTTCGCGATCTGGCGAGTCAGCGGATCGGGGGCGTGCTCCTGTAAGAAGCGCAGCAGGCTGACGAAGGTCCCCTCGCCCAGCACCGACAGCAGAAACGACGCCACCGCGAATTCGCTCTCCTCGAATAGCGTCTTGAGCGAGGCCTGCCCGCCTGCAGTCGACACGCCCATGTGCACGCGCTTTAGCAGCGCCCGCCGCGTGAACACCTCGACGTGGCGCGCCTCGTCGGCGATTTGAATCGCCAGCAGCTGCACCACCTCGCGGAAATGCGGATGCACTTGGCCGAGGAAGCGCGCCGGTACCAACAGCGCGGCATTCTCGTTCTCGATCAGATAAGTCATGACCTGCACCACCGCGTCTTCTACCTCGTCCGGCAACTCGAAGGCGATCCGCCAATCGATCGCCTCATCCGGATGCCACTGTTGCGCGAGCGCCTGCGCGTACAATCGCCCCGCTTCAGGCGCCCACACGGCGTCCTTGCCCGACAGGCCGAAGTGAAACTCCGGCGCTCCGGCCTCGACCGTCGCCCCGCGCGCGGCCAGCCCCCAAGCGGCCTTTGCCTGGGGTGCGACCGCATCGGCCCGCGCCGCGTCGGCTTCGCCTGCGCGCTCTGCGCCTCGCCAGCGGCCGTCTTGCGTCCCCTCGGGTCTAATCTGTGCCACGCCGTCGACGAAGGCCAACGGCAGGCCCCGCGCGCGACACCAACTCTGCAAGTGCACCGGGAAATCGGGCGCGCGGCTCGCCACGGCGAGCACTCCGCCCGCCGGCAAGCCGCGCAGCGCACGCTTGATCAGCAAGTGCGCGCCGCGATCTATGCCCAGGACTTCAGTATCGATAGTCAGTGACGGTGATGTCGCCACGCGCGTCATAGAATTTCGCCGCGTCCACAGCGCGATCCAGCAGTTGATAGCCGATGGTGCGGCCGTTTTTCCACGCTTTCAAGCCTTCCAGATCGAGCAGCGGCCGCACCGCTGCATCGTCGTAGGACATGCCGAGCAGCAAGCGCTTGAAAGTTTCGATGAGGCCGGGGTCGGCATTCGAGCCGACGGTGAAGTTGCAATGATCGTACTTCGG
>CAZILI010000331.1:0-4893 GCA_964539965.1 uncultured Burkholderiales bacterium
CGCGTTCGCCCTGCCGGGCGGGCAGATCTTCATCACCGTGGCATTGCTGTCGCGACTGACCAACAAGGATCAGTTGGCGGGTGTGCTCGGCCATGAGGTCGGCCACGTAATCGCGCGCCATTCCGCCGAGCACATCGCCAAGCAGGAGCTGACGCAAGGATTGACCGGCGCCGTGATCATGGGAGCAGGCTCCTACGAGATGGCGCAGGTGGCGCAGATGGTGGGCGGGCTGATCAACATGAAGTACGGGCGGGACGACGAGTTGGAGGCGGACAAGATCGGCGTGTGCCTCATGCATCAGGCGGGCTACGACCCCGCGGCGCTGGTGGACGTCATGAAGATCCTCGCCGAAGCCTCGGGCGGCTCACGCCAACCTGAGTTCGCCAGCACTCATCCCAATCCCGACAATCGCGCGCAGCAGATCGAAGGCCATTTGCGCGATCTCGAGCGCACCTGCGCGTTTCGCGCCGCGCGCTAACCAGTCCCGTGGCAAATCCGCCACAAACCGGAGTGCGAGTGCGTAGTCGGCTGCGCGCGCGCGTCAATTTGCTTGACAAACATGGCGTAAGACGGAACAGTGGACTCGATGAGACCAATCGAGGCCGCGCGGTGAGAGCATTTTTTCTGACGAGTCGAGTGCATGGCAAGCCTGTGATAACACCGGCGATGGCATGCTTGTTGTCGTTGTTTAGTTGCCTGCAGGCCGCGGCGGCCGATCCGCCGCCGCGGCCGCCCGAGATCATCGAGCTGGAGCCCATCACCGTGCAAGAGCGGCGTGAGCGGGAGATCAAGCGCATCGAAGACGAGAGCGCGCGCTTTCAGGAGGAACTCGAGCGCAAGGGCCGACCGGAGAAAACCGAGATCACCGAGACGCGCGACAACGACGGCAATACCAACGTGAAGGTGCGCACGCGCTGGCTCACGTACTGCTACAAAGTGCCAAAGGGGGCGCCGCGCAACAACTTGGGCGAGAACTTCTCCGTGCCGACCAACTGCGAGAGATAGCGGATCGCGCGCTCCGGCATGGATGGGGGAGTATATGCCTTGAAGCCCCGCCTGGACAAGGCTTGCGGCTAGTAACTCTCTGGAGTACTACTCGATCGTCAACCCGATGGTCTTCACCAAAGTCGCGTAGCGCTCGACTTCGCTGCGCACGAACGCGGTGAATTCCGCCACCGAATTGCCGGCGGGCTGCGCTCCCGTAACGTCCATTTGTGCCTTCATGTTTGCCGTACCGAGCACTGCGACGATCTCGCGATTCAATTTGTCGACGACAGCTTTGGGTGTTGCCGCCGGCGCGAAAAAGCCGGTCCAAATCGGATCGTTGTACGCCGGATAGCCCGCCTCCGGAATGGTCGGCACGCCCTCCATCGCCGCAACGCGCTCGCGCGAAGTCACCGCCAGCGCGCGCAGTTTGCCCGACTTGACGTGCGGCAGCGCGGCAAGCAGGCCGCTGAAGGTCATCGACACACGGCCGGCGAGCACTTCGGTCAACGTCTGCGCATCGCCCTTGAATGGCACGTGCAGCGGTCGGATGCCGGCCAAGTGAAAAAACAGCTCGGCGGCGAAATGCGGCAGGCTGCCTGGCCCGCTCGAGCCGTAGGAAAACGCCTCGGGTTGCGCCTTCACGAGCGCGACCAGCTCTTTAAGGGTGCTCGCCTTGATGTCGGCGTTGATCACGACCACCAACGCGCTGAGATAACCTTGGCTGAGCGGCACGAAGCTCTTCAGCGGATCGTAGCCTGCGTTCTTGTAGACGTGCGGATTGATCGCATAGCTGTTGTTGGTGAACAGCAAGGTGAGCCCGTCGGCGGGCGCTTGCGCTACTGCGGCGGTGCCGATCGAACCGCCGGCGCCCGGTTTGTTATCGACGATCACCTGTTGCTTGAGCCGCTCGGCGAGCGCCGCCGCGATGACGCGGGTGCGCGCATCCAAGCTCGATCCCGCGATGAACGGCACCACCACGCGGATCGGCCGATTCGGCAGGTCTTGTGAGCGCGCGGGCGCTCCGATCAGCGCGAGCGCAGACAGCAACAGTTTTCGGCGAATAGTGTTCAATGCAGCTTCTCCCCGGCGAGCCCGCTATTTTATGGCGGCGGCCGACAATCCTACGCGCTCGGCGTGGTGAATCACCGCGCCGAGCGCCTGGTCGTTCAACGGAATGCCCTCGAGCAGGCGCGTTTGCTCCAGCTCGTGCTCCATGAGGCCCGGATAGTACAAGCGCGCGGTACCGGCGGCGCGCTGCGAAGTGACGACCTTGTCGAGGATAGCGTCCATGCGGCGCTTGAACTCTTCGACGTCGACGAAGGCGGCGATGCGCAGCGCCAGCACGAACTGCCCGTCGTTGCCGGCGAGAGCGCCCGTCTCCAAAGTGCCCGCTTCATAGCTGTAGCCCGCACCCGACAACAAGCTGGATAGGATCCCCATGCTCATGCCGAGCGCGACACCCTTGTGTGCCCCGGCCGGTAGGATCAGCCCCTCGATCGCGGTTTGCGGATCGGTGGTCGGACGGCCCTGCGCATCGGTCGCCCAACCCTCGGGCAGAGCGACACCCTTTTGGCCGTACACGCGAATCTTGCCGTGCGCGGTCATGCCGAACGAGCCGTCGAACACGAACGGCGCGCGCGTCAGACACGGAAAGGCGATCGACACCGGGTTCATGCCGATGAGACGATCGATCCCTCCCAGCGGGGCCATAGTCGGAATGGCATTGGTCGCCGCCACGCCGACCATGTCGTGCGCAAGCGCGAGCTGCGCGTATTGATCCATGGCGCCGCAGTGGTTGCTGCCGCGCACGCTCACGGCACACACTCCGGTCGAGCGAGCGCGCTCGATCGCCGCGCGCATCGCAAACGTCGCCGCGATCTGGCCCATGCTGTTGCCGCCGTCTACTAACAGGGCGGCGCCGGAGTCTCGCGCGATCCTGGGCCTGCCGCGCGGGTCGACGCCCTTGTCGGTGAGCTTTTCGACATACTCCGGCACCCGCAGCACGCCGTGCGAATGTATACCGCGCAGATCCGCATTCACCAGCGAAGTTGCGAGCAGCTGCGCGTCCTCCGCCGACATGCGGCAGCGCTCGAAAATATCGCGCACCACGCCCGTGAGCGCATCGGCGGGTACGCGTCGTTCGGTGTCGCTGCCTGGATACTCGGGCATGCTCTTTCCTTCGCGTTGCTCGCGAGATGTTAACCCATGCGCGAGGCGCTAGCTCACTCGCCGCGACACGACGATGCCGGCGAGAATCGCGGCCCCGCCTAACCATTGCAGGCCCGCCACCGCCTCCGACAGCAGCAACCAACCGAGCACCGCCGCCGTGAGCGGCTCGATCAGTATCACCAATGAGGAAAACGCCGCCGGAAGATGGCCCAAGGCATAAGCGATGAGCCCTTGTCCCGCGGCGTGGCTCAGCCATGCCAAACCGACTACCACCGCCCATGCGCGCCACGTGGGCGGCAGCAGCGCCTCACCCGAAAGCAAGGTCGCGATCAGCAGACCGATGCAGGTGACCGAACTCGACCAAAACATGATCTGCGCGGCAGGCAGCTTCGCGCGCAGGGCGGCCACGGCGATCACGTAGGAGCCGAAAAACACGGCGGTCACCACCCCGAGCGCATCTCCGAAAAGAAAGCGCGCACCCAGATCGACGCTGCGGCCGGCGAGCATCGCCGCGCCGGCGAGCGCGAGGGCCAAGCCGGCGAGGAAACCGCGCGTGACGCGCTCTTTCAGAATGAGCCACGCGCCGAAGGTGACCACCAGCGGCGCGAAATTCGCAAACAAGGTGGCGTTGGCGACCGTGGTGTAGCCAATGGAGTAATGCCAGAAGATCAAGTCGCCGACGAACAGCAGTCCGCACAGCACGAGGGTGCGCCGGTGCGTCGCCAAACTGCGCGCCGCCGGCTCGCGCGTCTCGACTCGTGACCATAGCCACAGCAGGGGCAACGCCCACAGCACGCGATGAAAGGCGGTGGAGATCGGACCGAGTTCGCTCAGCCGAACGAAGATCGGCGAGGCGCCGATGGCCATGCTCCCGATGACGAGCGCCACCAGCGGAAAGGCCTTCGAGGCGCTCGTGCCCCGGTCGGTGTCGGTGGGAGTCGGCGGCAGAGCGGTCGTGTCGGCGGGGCGAAGCGAGCTTAGCGAGGCGTGCTCGAACCGGGTGGAGGTTCTCTGCTCTGCTTCCAACTAGGCTGTTCCCAGGTCCGGTACTTCTGCAGCGGATCGATCCGCTTTGAGTCGCGCTTGCCTTTGCGCGCCACTTCGTCTCGCTCGATCTCGGCGAGCACGACGTCGGGATCCTCCTCGAAAAACGCGGCGCGATCGTATTCCAACCGGCTCGGCAGGGGAGGCCGGTAGATGAAGCGCCGCAGAACGCCCAGCGGCACGAACGCCTCACCATAGGCGGCGTAGCGCTGCAGGAAACGGACGTGCACCCATCCCTTGTAGACGCCCTCGATCTTGAATTCGCGCTTCAGATTGACCACGAAACTCGTGTTGTTGAGTCCCGGCCGGGTGTAGAACTCGATTTGTCGAAACGCCTCGCGGGCAGGCTTGATCCAAAGCGTGCGCCCTATCCAATACGGCTCGGTAAACCCCTCGGCGTAGACTGCGATTGCCGGCACTGCCGCGATCGCGGCGATTGTCGCGAGTAGGCGCCGCCGCGTCGCGGACGTCGTTGGTATGCTAGCCACCCGATGTTGGACCCGCCTTCGGCGCAGAAGTTTTCTCCGCCGTGGGGCCACCGGCCGCTTTCCACGCTCCGAAACCGCCCGCCATGTGGCACACATTGGTGAGCCCCATGTCTTGCGCGGTCTTGGTCGCCAGCGCCGAACGCCAGCCCGCGGCGCAGAAAAACACGAAGCGCTTGGGCTCGGAAAACACCGGCTTGTGGTAGGG
>CAZILI010000332.1:0-4889 GCA_964539965.1 uncultured Burkholderiales bacterium
CTGCTCGCTCAATTGCTTGGTGCGTAAGGTGAGCGCCTGCACCAGGTCGATGTTCTCGAAGCGCTTGGCCAGCGACTCGACGATCATCCGGTGCATACTGCGGCCGAATACCAGCGCCATGATGAGGGCCAGCGCTGCGTACACGGCGAGCGAGACCTCCGTGCCACTGCTTTGCACCATGGCGGAGACGATGAAGGGTGTGAGGCTCAGCACGGTGAACCAGAGGAACGCCGGCTCGTAGGCGGACAGCACGATCATCGACACGGTGACGTTGCCCGACAGGATCAGCAGCAGCACCGCTTGGTGCACGATGGAGTGGGGAACGAACATGAGCGCGCCGGCGCTCCCCCACAGGCAGCCCGCCACCGACACGGCGACGGTGTACCAGCGCCCCCACGTCGGATCCGCTTGGGCGGCGGGCGAGGCGCGGCTGTAGCGGCGGTAGTGCAGCAGGCGCACGCTTTGATGCACGAACATGAGCAGCATCCAGCCCACCAGCACGGGATGCGACACCTGATTCCACATGACCAACAACAACACCGCGGCCACCACGAGCGAGCCCATGGTCGTCTTGGGCGATTGCTCGTAGAGCGAGCGGACTTGCTCGACACGCACCCGCTGCGCGACGTCACGCGGCAGCGAGAGGGCGGGGGAGGCAGGCACGTCGGCTAACGATTCGGGGCCGGCAGGAATCACCCGCCAAGCGTACCGGCAAAAGCTCGGCACGCGTATTGGCCGATGGCACTAGCCGAAGGTCTTAGGCCGCTCATGCCCGCGCGAGGGGCCCCGGGTCCGTCTAGGAAACCGCCGCCTTGCCGATGCGGCCCATCTCCAGCCCCAGCTTCGCCACGGCGATCACCGCCTGGGTGCGGTTGTCGACGTTCAGGGCGCGCAAGATGGCCGACATGTGCAGCTTGACCGTCCCCTCGGCGAGCCCCAACTCACGCATGATGAGCTTGTTCGACTTGCCCTGAATCATCACGCGAACCACGTCCGCCTGGCGCGGCGTGAGCTTCAGATCCTCGATATTCATCGCGCGCGCCGCCGACTGCGCCGGAGACGGGGCGGGCGCTTTTTGCGCGCGCAACACTTCTTGCGGTAAGTACACCCCGCCGGCCAACACCAAGCGCAGCGCGCTGATGAGGACTTCGGTCGAGGCGGTCTTGGGGATGAAGCCCATGGCGCCACGATCGATCGTGCCGGTGACGGTTTGGGCATCGTCTTGCGCCGACAGCACCACCACCGGGATGGCGGGGAATTGCTCGCGCAGGCGCTCCAGCGCCTCAAAGCCGCTCACCCCGGGCAGCCCCAGATCGAGCAAGACGAGATTGATGTCCGGGGTAGCGCTCGCCTGCTCGACGGCGGCTTCGTAGCTCTTGGCCTCGATAATGGCGACGTCCTCGCCCAGTTGCTTGAGCACGTCGCGCAGGGCTTTGCCGATGAGCGGATGATCGTCGACGACGAGTATTTTCATGGTCTCCCTTTGCGCACCAGACGGGTACGCGCCCAGCCAGCTAGGGCTGAGTGTATTGCAAAGGGGCGGCGAAGGGAAAGCCCTAGACCAGCCGCGGACGCCTAAAGGCCAAGCGCGTCGGCACGCTTGAACCAAGAAGACAGGTGAACGTCGTTTCCGCCCTTGCGGAAGAACTCTTCGAGGCGCTTGCGTGCGGCACCTTCGTGATGCAGTCCGTACAGGCGTACGGCATTTCCGAAGAAGAATGCCTCGCGCACGTTGGCGGCCTCCCTACCGAGGCTGGCGTTGTCGATCGCGTTGAATACGGACTGGGGATAGGATTTCCATCGCGAATCGAAGACCAACATCTGATAATCGCTGCCGTACATGAGCCGCCGGCGTCCTCTCTCATCGCTGAGCACCCCGCGCAAAAATCGCTTCGACTCGTCGTTGCCGTCAAGCAAGGTGTCCCAAAAACCCACGTCGGCGTACACGTTCGCTCCGTTCGTGGTTTTCATGAGCGTGAGGTAGGCCTTGGCCCATGTGCGGTCCGCCTGGGCGAATTTGTTGTCCCCTCCGAAGTGGCCGAGGTGCAGGGGTAAGCCGTCATTGGCCGTCAGCAGTTTCTCCCATGCCGCGGGTTCGGTGTTGTTCAATGCGGCCTCGCACGACGCCCGCGAATAGCCGGTATGCACCATGACCGGCACACAACATTGCGTGCACCAGGCGAAGAAGTCAGTGAGCGCGGCGTTCAAGGCACCGGGCGTCACCGGAGGAGGAAGCAGCTTGCACAGCTTGTCTTCCCTGTTCTCGATCGGCCGAAAGCCGGCCGACGGATAGATTTTCACACCGATGCAACCGCCTCGCATAATCGCGGCTTTGATCAAACCGGAGTGGCGGCGCGCGGTCGCCACATCGGTCCAGGGGTTGTAGGCGGCGATCGGCAGCGCACGTCCGCCCGTCACCAGTGCCAGCATTTCCATGAGCTTGATCTGATCTTCGAGCACCGCCCCGGTTTCCGCCTTGCCTAGCCAGTGGTTGAACTCGACCATGGCTGGCAAGAACACCGCGACCTTGGGCACGCCCTCGCAAGTCTGCCCGTAGGTTTTCATCAGTTGGTCGAGGTTATCCAAGCGGTAAGACGCCAGCCGCAGCGCCAAACGAAATACGCCCGAGGGGTCGACGCCTTTCTCCTTCAAGGTCGACATTAGCCCGGCGGGATTGCGCTCGCTGTAGTCGAGGATTCCCAATATCTCATCGGCACTGAAGTGAGCGGTGGATGCATCGATACCATGCGATTTTGCATTCGCGGACAAGACCAATTCCCGGTATCGCGCTTTGAAGTCACTGCCATAAAGCCGCCGCGCCAGCTGTTCGGCGAATTGGTCGCGGGTGCGCTTTCTCCTTTCTGTGGCAGAGTCCTCGAGGAGGCGCAGGGTGTCGGCTTTCGAGGTCGAGCGCGACGCCGAGAAGCAGCGGCATAGCTCGTCGTATTCCTGCGCGGCGTTCGGCGCCACGCTGCATATCATCTCCGCAACCGGCTTGGCAGCCAGCTTGACTAACTTGCAGAGCTTTTCCGATTCCAAATCGTTGGCGATGGGCCCTCGGATGTAACCTTCGGCATCGGCGTCATGGCCATTGAAAATGTGGCAATGTGCGTCGATCGCGATCGGCACATCATCGGGCGGCACCGCGTCCAAACACGTGCGCAAGTGGGTTGCACACTTGGACTCCACGATCCGCTCCAGGGGTGCCGTGCAGCACGCCGACAGGAGGCTAGCGGAACCGAGCGCTTGCAGCAGTGCACGGCGCTGGAGCGATACGCCGAGTGTCATTTTCACCAGATGTGGTCAGGCAAGGCTGTAAGCGGAGATTGGTTTGGAGAATCCTTTTACCGCGAGGGTCAAACTCGCACTCAATTCAAGAAGCTTCTCCACCGCGGCCGCGACGCGCTGCGTGATGAGGATGGCGCCGCCTTCGGCCTGGGCACATAGCCGGCTCGCCAGATTGGTCACGCTGCCGATGGCGGCGTATTCGTAGCGCCCCTCGAAGCCTATCACACCGACGCTTGCGTAGCCCTGCGCGATGCCGATGCCGAGGTCGAGTTCGAACCCCAGCGCGCGCCAGCGTTCCTTGAGCACGCCCACGCGCTCGCGCATCGCGATCGCCATGCGCACGGCGCGCTCGGCGGGGTTGGCAAGCGGCACCGGGTCGTTGAAATAGATCATCATGCCGTCGCCGGCAAAGTGCTCCAAGGTGCCTTCGTATTCCAGCACGAGCCGCCCTACCTCCGTCTGATACTCGCGCAGCACCGTCATAAGATCTTCCGGCTCGGCGGTTTCGGCAAAGGCGGTAAAGCCGCGTAAGTCGACGAACACCACGACGATCTCGCAGCGACGGCATTGGAACGGCTGCGCGTCGCGCTCCGCCATGATGCGCTCGGCCAGCGGCGCGCAGAAGAATCGCTTCAGGCGGGACAGCGCTTCGATCTGCCGTGCTTGCTCGGCCACGCGCAACTCCAGGGTCTTGGCCCAAGCGGCGAGCGTTTCGGTTGCTTGGGCAGATGCGGCAGGTTGCGTCGTCGCGCGCGGCGCGCGGCGGCCCGCTGCACGCGCCGGGCCCAGGTCCGCTGCGGCGCGGCCTGCCGAGGCCAGCGGTGCGCCTAGTGGCTGTAGCGCGCCCATGGCTTACCTGTGTTGCGAGCAATGGGCGCTCGGCGAGCGGCGCGGGGATGGGGCTTCGCCTTGCCCAGATAGCGCAGCAGCTTGGCGAGGTAGCGTCTTTCTAGCCAGTGACGCAATGTACACAGAGGGTTCATGAGTGCTTTATTGATCTTGCTGTAGCTGTCGCGCATTATTCGCACTTTGGGCCGGAAAGCATATCGGACCGAAGGCTTAGGCCCGCCGGGTGAGTCCTCCCTGGCGAGGGGGGACTCGGCGAGGTCAGCCGGGGGTACAACCACAAGACCGGACAGCCACTGACAAGACCACCGGTCGAAGAGCAGGCTTGCTTGGGGAGGCGCCGATGCGAGTCGGAATCATGTTCGTGTACGTGGACTACCACCGCAGGGGGGCGGCGCATCGCATCGGTTTGCAGCCGCAGATCGGTCCGCTGCTCGCCGGCATGCTGCCGAGCGATATCGACATCGACGTCGTCAACGATGCCTGGGGCGAGCCCGATTGGCGGCGCGACTACGACCTGCTGTTCTTGTCGTGCATGCATTCGGACTTCGATCGGGCGCGGCAGGTTTCCCACTATTGGCGCCGGCGCGGCGCCAAGACGGTGTTCGGCGGCGCGCTGGCGAGCGCCTATCCGCAACTGTGTCGCCCGTACTTCGACGCCGTCATCGTGGGCGATCCCGAAGGCGCCGTGCCGCGGGTCTATCGCGACTTCTGCCGCGGGGCGCTCGAACCGCTCTATCTGTCGGAGGGCTACG
>CAZILI010000333.1:0-4878 GCA_964539965.1 uncultured Burkholderiales bacterium
TCTGCGCTCTGGCGCGCCGCGCGCAAGAGCCCGTCCCATGCGGGTTTCCACGAAATGGCTGCATCTGCGTTGTTGCGCGCCTTGCGAATATGTTCAATATTCGCTGCGGCGCGACGCCTAGCAGCTACGGCTATTTCGTCGGAAACGCGGCTCATGGAGGACTTGTTCAGAAGTTCCCTAATACCTGCGGTATCCTCTCTCCTATTCGTTCTTGATCTCCCGACACAACGGGTGGCGGCCTGTTTTTCGGCCTCTGGAACGCTAAGTAGCTTGCATGAGAGGTGAAACCTGGCAATCGACGATCTCGCGGTGAGCCGAAGTGCGGGCGGGCCGCGAACCTTCAAGTGTCGTCACCGAGCACTACATTCATGAGCGAAAGCCTCGGTCGGACGGGGTGGCCGCCTTTTTGTCGCGTCGTTGCGCAAGGCGCATATATTGAGGAGTCTGCATGAAAATCTTTGTCGGCAATCTGTCCAAAGACGTGACCGAAACCGATCTCAAGCAAGCCTTCGCCGCGTACGGCGATGTCAGCAGCGTGACCATCCTGGTGGATAGATTCACGGGCGCCCCGCGCGGCTTCGGGTTCGTGGAAATGCCGGGTAAGGCGCACGCTCAGGCTGCCATCACCGGCTTGAACTATCAAGAGCTCAAAGGCCAAGAGATCAAGGTCAACGAAGCTCGCCCCAGCCCGCAAGGCGGTCGCGGCAACGGTCGGCGCTGGTAGGCTACGCGACGGCGCTCCCACAGGCCTGACAGAACTTTGCTTGCGCCGCGAGCTTCGCGCCGCACTTGGTGCAAAATGCGCCGGCGCCGGGCGATGGGGCGTCGGCGCGCTTGTCCGCCTCACTGGACTGCGCTAGCAGCGCGCCGATCGCTTGGCCGGGCGAGGTAGCGTTGCCGAATGCATTCATCTGATTCATGAACCCCATCTTGTCGACATCGACGGGCGCGGTGGGCGAGACGACCATGCTTTGGCTGGTCGCGAAGTCGGCCAAGTGAGCGGCCAGATACTCGGCACGATCGGGGAGCCCGGTGAGCCCAGTCAGCACGCGCCGCGTGTCTTTGCCAAAGGTGGCGCTGTTGGCGCGGGTGCACCACACGCGCAAGGTCATGCCTTCGACGTTGACGATGGAGCGCTCGGTCTTGAGGCGGTCGGTGAGCGTATTG
This sequence comes from uncultured Burkholderiales bacterium, assembly GCA_964539965.1. Taxonomy (GTDB): domain Bacteria; phylum Pseudomonadota; class Gammaproteobacteria; order Burkholderiales; family JALYOK01; genus CAZILI01. The sequence continues at coordinate 1,168 of CAZILI010000333.1, forward strand.
CCGTAGTCGACGCGAGCCGAGACGTAGTTGCCGTTGAGTTCGATCCAGATCAGGTCGGAGACGAAGTCGAAGCGTCCCCATAGGTCGTGCGCCGCGCGCAAGCAGTACCAGCCCAGCACCAGCATACCGGCGCCGAACGTGAGATAGGGGATCAGCGAGCGGTCGAGCGAGGCGGCGCTGAAGGATAGGCCGACCCATACCAACGCGGCGCACGCCGCCGCCAAGGTGAGCGTGCCCCACAAGTCGAGCAGCGCGAGCCAGCGGTAGCGCGCGAGCGAGAACACCGCACCCAAATCCACACGGCGCACGTCTTCGGGCGGCAGCGGTTGGGTCTCTTCCAGTACCTCTGCTTGGAACGCTCCGGCCTTGGCATTGAAGTCGATGTTCGGCCGCGCCAACGCGTAGCGCCGATTGGGGATTTTCTCCGCCCAAGTGCGCTGCATCTCGCGGTCGAACTCGGTGAGTATCTGGTTCGGATCGGTGTTAATGTTGACCGAGCGCTGCTGCGAGCTGACGGCCGTCATCGGCTTGGCGGGGCACTGCCGGATGAGGGCGATGAACACCAGCGCCACCGCTACTAAGGAGGCGATGAGAAAAGCGAATACCAGCGCGGTCGGCGACAGCCATGCGATGTCGGGCAGGTAGCGCGCGACGTAGGGAATCGCCACTGGCGCGAGCGCCGCGATCACCACCAGCACGACGAAGCCGAGGCGAGGGATCTGGGCGCTGGCGTGGCTGCCTCGGCGCAAGGAGCGGTACAACACGGCGACCGCCAGCACCAGGTAGAAGGTCGCGATCCATTCACCGTTCTGCGCATTCCTCGCGCCTACGACGGCGACGAGGAAGCTCGCGAACAGAACCACGATGCTGATGCCGGTGCGAAACTGCTGCTGCGCCAGGAACTGCACCGCCGTGGGCGCATAGATCAGGTTGCCGATAAGGCGATACAAAAGGCCGTTGAGCGCGCCTTTTGGCTCGATCAATTCGAGCTGACCGCCGCGCAGATCGCGCTTGAGCTTGTCGAGTTCTTGCAGATGGGCGCCAGGCTTGTCGGAGGTTTGATCCGGCCCGAGTTCCGGGGCGAGGTTAGCGGGTTGGCCGCGCCCGAAGAAGAACCGCAGTTGGGAGAAGGCCCAGGCGATCGGCGCGACCCCCAGGGCCAGCAACAAGATCGAAACAGCCAGAGGGGCGAGCGCTTCCAAAGTCATGCCGCTGCCCAGGGCGGCGCGCGACTTGAGCAACAGAAACAAGCCGCCGGCGAGAAACACCGCGCCGGTGAGTACGAGAAAGGCGTTCTCGACTCGATACGGATTGGGAAAGTCGAGCCGCCGACTCTCCGAGCTGTACTCATAGGCCATGCCGTCTCCCTGCCGCGCGCCGAGAGGTACTCGGCGGGGGTATATCTACTAACGCCGCTCCTGCTCTAGTCTTATGAGCCTATACGGCCATCAGTATGGACCCGACGCCTTTTCCCCGCCTGCGGATCCGGCGCGCATCTCGGCCACGGCCGCCTTCGCCGTGGCGTTCAGGAAGGCGTTGTCGGAGAGCAGGGTCACGAACTGAAAACCGAGTTCGATCATCTGCTTGGCGTGAGCAGTCGACATGCAGTGTATGCCGGCGTATACATTGTGGCGTTTGGCGCTCGCCAAGATGGTCTTGATCGCGTTAACCACGATCGGGTCGGTGGGCGGGACGGTCGGGGCGCCGATCAGCGACAGGCTCAGGTCCGCGGGGCCGATGTAGATGGAATCGAGCCCCGGCACGCTCATGATGTCCTCGAGATTGTCCACTGCTTGTTTGGTCTCGATCATCGCCATGGTGACGACCGTCTCGTTGGCGTGTTTCCAATAGTCTTGTCCGGCGTACCAGACGGCGCGTACCGGGCCGAAGCTGCGGTAGCCGACCGGGGCGTAGCGGCAAGCGCCGACGAAGGCCTCGCACTGCGCGCGCGTGTTGATCATGGGGCAGACGATGCCGTAGGCGCCGGCGTCCAGCAATTTCATGATGATGCCCGGCTCCAGCCAGGGCACGCGCGCCAGCGGTACGCTCGAGGTGGTGGAGATCGCCTGTAGCATGCCGACCGCGGTCTGGTAGTCGACTAACCCGTGCTGCAAGTCGACGGTGAGCGAGTCCCAACCGGCCTGCGCCATGTTTTCCGCCGAGGCGGAGCTGGGGATGCCGAGCCAGCCGTTCACCGCGGCGCGGCCTTCGCGCCAGATCGCTTTCAGGTTGTTGTGTCTCATTTGCCTCTCCTCGGGATTCGGGTTTCGACGATGCCGCCATTGCATCACGCGGCTTAGGTGCTTGACAATACCCTGCTCGAGACAAGGAGGGGCTTTCGTGAAATACGACTTACTCATCAAGGGCGGGACCGTGGTCGACGGCACCGGCGCGCCGCGCTTTCGCGCCGACCTCGCGGTGGCGCAAGGCAAGATCGCGGCGGTAGGCAAGATCGACGAGCCGGCCGCCCGCGTCATCGAGGCCGATGATCTCGTCGTCGCGCCGGGCTTCATCGACCACCACACGCACTACGACGCGCAGATCTGCTGGGACCGCCTGCCCACCCCCTCGGCGTGGCACGGCGTGACCAGCGTGATCATGGGTAATTGCGGCGTCGGTCTCGCGCCCTGCCGACCCGAGGCGCGCGAAATCGCAGCGTGGGATCTGGTCAACGTGGAAGCTATTCCCTTCGAAGTGCTGGCCAAAGGCGTGACTTGGGATTGGGAGACCTTCCCTGAGTACATGGACGCTGCCGCCAAGCGCGGCTCGGGGCTCAACTTAGGCTTCATGGCGCCGCTCACGCCGTTTCGCCACTACGTGATGGGCGAGGCCGCCATGGAGCGCGCCGCCAGCGAGGAGGAGACGGCTAGCATCAAGGCCCTCATCAAGCAGGCGGTGGAGCAGGGCGCGTTCGGTTTCACGACGTCGAACGTGGGTCAACACATCGGCTATCAAGGCCGGCCGCTCGCCTGTCGCAACGCGAGTCGGGATGAGTTGCGGCTGTATGCCAACGCGTTGCGAGAAGTCGGCCGCGGCGTCATCGAGATCGTCCTGACCAACGAAGTGTCCGCGGTAAGCGAGAGCGAGCGCACGCTGCTCGACATGTTGCTCACCGAAAGCGGCGGCAACGTCACGTGGCTGGCGGTGTTGGGCCGCAGCGACCGGCCCGAAGCCGCGCCCGAGGTGTTGCGCGCGGCCGACTCGCTCATTCGCCGCGGCGGCGTGCCGCAGACTTCTTGTCGGCCGATGGTGGCGCAGCTCGACCTGCGCACGCCGTTCATCTTCGCCAACATGCCGTGCTGGAATCCGGTGTTCAATCGAGCGCCGGAAGAGCAAATGCGCGTGCTCGGTGATCCTCAGTTCCGCGCCGCGTTTCGCGAAGAGTTGAAGTCGCCGAAGATTTTTTCCGTCGGTATCGGCACCGGCATCGTCAATCAAGTCGCCAGCGCCGCGCTCAAGCGCTACGAAGGCAAGCTGGTCGCCGATATCGCGCGCGAACAAGGGAAGAGCGATATGGACGCGTTCTTAGACTTCGCCATCGCCGACGGCTTGCAGACGCAGTACACGTATGAAATATTCAACGCCGACGAGAGCCGCATACCGGAGTTGATCAACGACACGCGCACCTTGATCGGCCTGTCCGACGGAGGTGCGCACGTCGACATGTTCTGCGACGCCGGCTATTGCACGTATTTGCTCGGTACCTGGGTG
>CAZILI010000334.1:0-4864 GCA_964539965.1 uncultured Burkholderiales bacterium
ATACTTCGACAGCGGCAAGCTCAGGCGCGAAGGGACGTTTGCCGTCGACCCAGATGATGACGCTTGGGAGCGTCTCACGCCCGAGGGCAGGGTGCTGGAGTATCGCGAGAGCGGCCGCTTGCGCGAGGAAGCGAGCTATCGGCAAGGCAGGCTCGACGGCGCGCGGGTGAACTACCACCGCAACGGAAAGATCGCGATCGAAACCGCCTACCGCGGCGGTGTACTCACGCGGGCGCGCTGCTACGATACCGACGGCGCGCTGCGGCTCGAAGAGGAATACTACGAGGACGGCTCGCGCAAGTCGTCCACACCAGGCGGCGAAGTCGACGTCGAGGCGAGCGCGGTGTGCCGCGAGCAATAGCCATTGACAACGCGGGAATAACGCCTCGATACTCTTCGGCGCTATCGGGGCAACTTCATTCTTCGGAGGAATAGCGAGATGCAAGCTCGAGGCGGGCTGCTTCGGCGTGTTGCGGCGACGTGTCTTGCGGCTTTCCTTGTGAGTGCCGCGACGGCGCAAACCAAAGAAGTCAAAATCGGCGTCATCTACGACTACACCGGTCCGTTCGCGGCCGGCGGTTCACAGGCCGCGGCGTTGGGCACCAAGATCGCGATCGACCTAATCAACGAGCGCGGCGGAGTGGCGGGCTACAAGATCACGCCGATCTATGCCGACGCGCAGTCCAAGGCGGAGGTGGCGATCAACGAGGCGACGCGCTTGCTCGATCAAGAGAACGTGCATCTCATCATGGGCGTGTATTCCAGCGCCCATTGCGTGCCGATGGCGCAGAAAGTCGACGCGGCGAAGAAATTCATGTGGGCCAACGTCTGCACCGCTTCCACCGTGTTCAAGGACAAGAACCTGCGCTACGTTTTTCGGCCGCAAGCGCACACCGATCAGTTCGGCGCCGCCTCTTGCACCTTCGTGGCCGAGAACGCCAAGGCGAGACTAGGCAAGGAGCCGAAAGACGTCAAAGTCGCGATCATTTACGAGGATGGGCCGTACGGCGCCGGTGTTGCGGCCGCCAACGAGGAAACCTGCAAGAAGCTGGGCGTGCAGGTGGCGCTCAAGGAAGGCTACTCGGCCACTGCACCGGATCTGTCCAGCTTGGTGACCAAGCTGCGCCGGGCGCGCGCCGACGTGATCTTGCACAGCGGTTACAACCCGGACATCACCTTGTTTTGGCGCCAGGCGCGCGAGCAGGGCCTCAAGTGGGCCGCGCTGATCGGCCACGGCGCGGGCTACAGCCAGTTCGACAAGTTGAAGGCCTCGCTCGGCAAAGACGCCGAGGCCATCATGAGCGTGGATCCGGTCGCCGCGCAGCACTTGGAGGCGAAGACCTTGGCGCCAGGCTTGGGCGCGCTCACCCAAGAAATGGTCAAGCGCTACAAAGCCGAGGCCAAGGCGGACCAAGTTCCGCCGCACGTGTCGATGGGGTTCAATCAAACCTGGATTTTCTTGACCGACGTGCTGCCGCGCGCAATCGAGAAGTACAAAGGCGTGGATCCGGAGGCGTTGCGCAAGGCGGCGTTGGAGACCGACATCGCTGACGGCGGCACCATGCAGGGATATGGGGTCAAGTTTCATGCGCCGGGTCACGCGCTGGCGGGACAGAACGCGCGCTCATTCCCGGTCATCACGCAGCTCATCGGCGGCGAGGCCAAGGTGGTATGGCCCGCCAAGCTGGCGACGGCGCAGCCCGTGTTGCCTTTGCCGAAGAGCCACGCCTACTCGAACCAGTAGGCCGCCGTTGCAGCCGGCGCCGAACGATCAACCCATGCTGTCGGTGGCCGGGCTCACGAAGAAGTTCGGCGGGTTTACCGCCGTCGACCGGATTTCTTTTGAAGTGAAGGCGGGCGAGATCCTTGGTCTCATCGGCCCGAACGGATCCGGCAAGAGCACCACCTTCAATCTCATTGCCGGTGCGCTCGCGCCCAGCGCCGGCTCGATACGCTTTGAGAGCCGCGAGATCGCAGGCCTGTCGGCGGGCCGCATCGCCCACTGCGGCCTCGCGCGCACGTTTCAGATCCCGCGCCCGTTTCGGCGGCTAACACGCTTGGAGAATGTCGCCGTAGCGGCGTACTACGGGCGCCGGCCGCGGCCCACGCGCGAGCAGGCGTTCGCGCACGCGAGAGAGGCGCTTTGCTTGGTGAACCTAACCGACCCGGATCGCCCCGTTGAAGGGCTCGGCGCGGCGGGACTGAAGAAGCTGGAACTCGCCCGTGCGCTCGCCACAGGTCCCAAGCTGCTGCTCGCCGACGAGTCGCTCGGCGGGCTGGACGAGCGCGAGATGGAGCAAGCCGCCGAGGCGCTGCAGCGCATCCGCGCCGAGCGCGGCGTGACGATCGTGTGGGTCGAGCACATCAGGGGCGTGCTCCTGCGCGTGGTCGATCGATGTGTGGTGCTCGACCACGGCGAGATCATCGCGCAGGGCACGCCGAGCGAGGTGGCGCACGATCCGCGCGTCGTTCAGGTCTACCTCGGCAGCGATGCGCGCGAGGTGCAGGCCGGAGTCGCCCAGCCCGACCGAAGCCGTGCTCAAACTCACTGAGGTGTGCGCCGGCTACGGCGGATTCCAGAGCTTGTTCGACGTGAGCCTAGAGGTGGCGGCAGGCGAGACGGTCGCCGTGATCGGCCCCAACGGCGCCGGCAAGACCACCTTGCTGCGGGTGATCTCGCGCTTGATCGAACCCATGCGCGGGGAAATCGCGTTCGAGGGGCAAGTCCTCAACGGCATGCCGGCGCACCGCGTGGTCGGTTGCGGCATCGCCCACGTGCCGGAGAACCGCCGCCTGTTTCCCCGCTTGAGCGTGGAAGAGAATTTGCGCATCGGCGCCTTCGCGGCGCGTACCAGCTACCCCGAGCGCCTGGAGCGCGTGTTTACGCTGTTCCCGCGCATGCGAGAACGCCGCACGCAGCTCGCCGGCACGCTATCCGGCGGCGAACAACAAATGTGTGCGATCGGGCGCGCGCTCATGTCCGGCCCGCGGCTGCTGCTGTTGGACGAGCCCTCGGCCGGGCTGGCGCCGGTGGTCGTGCAGGCGATCTTCGAGGCGGTGCAAGCGATGAGCGGGCAGGGTTACACGGTGCTGATCGTGGAGCAGAACGTACGCCAGGCGCTCAAGATTTCGCATCGGGCCTACTTGCTGGAGACCGGTCGGGTCAAGGCGAGCGGCGCGGCGAGCGAGCTCGCGCAAAGCCGTGAGGTCAATCAAGCGTACCTCGGCATGTGATGGAAATTTTCGACGTCTTTCTGCTGGAGGCAGTCATCAACGGCGTGCTGTTCGGCGGCATCCTGGCGTTGTTGGCGTTGGGGCTGAACGTGATCTTCGGCGTAGTCGACGTGGTGTGGATTTGCTACGCCGAACTCGTCATGATCGGCATGTACGCGGTGTACTACTTGTCCACCGTGCTCGGTTGGCCTCTGCCGCTCGCTTTCGTGGTGTGCCTGGGACTGGGCGCGGGGATGGGGGCGGCGCTGCATCTCCTGGTGATTCGGCCGGTGCTCGGCGCTGAGCCGATTAATCAGCTGCTGGTGACCGGTGGTGTTTTGTTCTTTCTGCAGGGCGCGGCGACGCTCGCATTCGGTATCGAGTTCAAGAACCTCGGCGTCAAGCTGCCGCTGGTGGCGCTGGGCGAAATCAACTTGAGTTTCGCGCGCCTGTTGGCGTTTGCCATCGCGCTCGCCGCGGTGGCCGGGCTGTACTGGTTCTTGAAGCGAACCTATCTCGGCATCGCGATCCGCGCCATCGCGCAAGATCGCGAGGTCATGCCGCTCATGGGTGTCGATCCGAATCGCATCTTCGTGCTCACCTCCGCGTTGGGCGGGCTGCTGGCCGGGCTGGCCGCCTGTCTGCTGGTGCTGCAGTACGATATTCATCCCGCCATCGGCCTGTCGTTCGGGCCGATCACTTTTCTGGTGTGCGTGTTGGGTGGGCTCGGCAACCTGATCGGCGGCTTCATCGCCGCGTTCATCTTCGCGCAGTTCATTTCCGTGGGCGGCTATTTTCTGCATTTGGAATGGGGCTACGTGATCGCGTTCGCCTTCTTCATCGCGGTCATGTTCTGGCGGCCGAGCGGCCTGTTCGGAAGCAAGTCGTGAGCCGGGCGCTGTCGCTGGCCGCGCTGCTGTTGCTGGCCTTGGTTCCGCTTGCGGGCATCGGCAACTATCCGCTGCATTTGTTGGTTCTGTGCCTGCTGTGGGGTTACGTCTACACCAGCTGGGCGATCATGGGCCGGCTCGGCATGGTGAGCCTCGGGCACGGCGCGTTCTTGGCGATCGGCGCCTACGCAGCCGTTATGGGCTGGAACCATTTCGGCTTGTCGCCCTGGCTCGGCGCGCTCGCGGCGCTCGCGCTCTCGGCCGTCGTGGCGCTGGTGATCGGCTATCCGTGTTTTCGGCTGAAGATTGTCGGCCACTACTTCGCGCTGGTGACTCTGGCGCTTTCGGAGATCGCCCGCATGATCATCGTGGCGCTGCGCGATGCGACCGGCGGCTCGCTCGGGGCGACGCCCACCACCGCGCTCGCCGATCGAGCGGTCGCGCTCGGCGCGCTGCAGTTCTCCTCCAAACTCGTATGGTTCTACATCGTGCTCGCGCTGTGGCTAGCCGGCTTGTGGGTGTGGACGCTTGTCGACCGCTCCATGGCGCGCTTGGCGTTGGAGGCGATCAGCCAGGAAGAAGACGCCGCCGCTTCGGTGGGGATCGAGGTCACGCGCCTGAAACTCAGCGTCACCGTGCTCTCCTCGCTCATGACCTGCATCGGCGGCGTGGTCTATGCTCAGTACCAGCAATACGTCAATCCGGAAACCGTCTCGGGCATAGGCGTGAGTCTGCAAATGGTGTTCGGCGCGCTCGCGGGC
>CAZILI010000335.1:0-4863 GCA_964539965.1 uncultured Burkholderiales bacterium
AAGCGGGGCAGGCGATCATGCGCGCCATCGAGCGATGCTTACAGGATGGGCCGCGCACCCCTGATCTGGGCGGCAAAGCCAACACCGAAGACGTCGGCAAGGCGATCGCGGCGGCGATATAGGGAGGGAGGGACTATGAAGATCGCAGTAGTGGGTTGCGGGGCCATGGGTAGTGTGTACGCGGCGTTGCTGGGCGCCGCCGGGCACGAAGTGTGGGCGATCGATACCTGGCGCGAGCATGTCGAGGCGATGAAGGCGAACGGATTGCGCCTGGAGGGGGCCTCGGGCGATCGAATCGTGCGTGTGCACGCCACTACCCACGCGGCCGACGCCGGAGCCTGCGACCTGGTGATCGTGGCGACCAAGACGATGCACGTGGCGCAGGCGGCGAAGGCGGCGCAGGCGCTGCTCGCGCCGCACACGGTGGTGCTGTCGATCCAAAACGGGCTGGGCGGCCCCGACACCACCGCCGATGTGCTCGGGCGCGAGCGGGTCATGGTGGGCGTGGTGGGCGGCTTCGGCGCCTCGATCAAGGCGCCGGGTCACGCCCATCACAACGGCTGGGAGCTGGTCCGTCTGGGCGAGTTGAGCGGCCCGATCACGCCGCGCTTGGAGCAGGTCGCGGAAGTGTGGCGCTCGGGCGGATTTCGGGTGAAGTGCTTCGACGACATCGATCAGCTGGTGTGGGAGAAGCTCATCTGCAACGTCTGCTTCTCCGGCACCTGCGCCATGACCGAGCGAACGGTGGGCGAAGTGATGAGCGACCCCAACGCCTGGCAAGTGGCGAGCGGCTGCGCGACGGAGGCCTACGAGGTGGCGCGCGCGCGCGGCATTCGTTTGGACATCGCCGAGCCCGTTGCCTACGTGCGTGCCTTCGGCGAGAAGATACCGAACGCGCGGCCCTCGATGCTGCTCGACCACATGGCGGGCAGGATGTCGGAGATCGACGCGATCAACGGCGCGATCCCGGTCGCGGCGCGTGCGCTCGGCGTGCCTGCACCGTTCAATACGGTGGTCAGTGCGCTGGTGCGCGCCAAGGAAGTGCGCATGGGCGTGCGCAAATAAGAAGGGGGATGGCGGCATGCGCTTACAGAACAAAGTTGCCTGGGTAACCGGCGCCGGCTCAGGCATCGGCGAGGCGGCCGCCTTGGCGCTTGCCGAGGAGGGAGCCGCGGTCGTACTGAGCGGGCGGCGCGAAGCCCCGCTCGCTGACGCGGCGGCGCGCATCGCCGCGGGTGGCGGTCAGGCCTGGGTGCAGGCGGCGGACTTGACCGCGGCCAGCGCGGCCCAGCGCGTTGCGGAGGCGATCCGCGCCCGCTACGGCCGGCTCGATATTTTGGTGAACAACGCCGGCACTAACATCGTCAAGCGGCGCTGGGCCGAGTTGGATACGGGCGGCGCCGAGGAAGTCCTGGCGGGGAATTTGTCGAGCGCATTCGCCTGCGTGCTGGCGGCGCTGCCGATCATGCGCGCACAGCGCGACGGTGTGTTGATCCATACCGCCTCCATGGCCGGGCGCACGGTGGGTACTTTGTCCGGTCCGGCGTACACCACCGCCAAGCACGGCATGGTGGCGATGAGTCACAGCATCAACTGCGAAGAGTGCGTGAACGGCATCCGCTCGACGGTGGTCTGCCCGGGAGAGGTGGCCACACCGATCTTGGACCGGCGCCCGGTGCCGGTGAGCGCAGAAGATCGCGCGCGCATGCTCAAGGCGGGGGACGTCGGCGACTTGATTCGCTACGTGGCGTTGCTGCCGCCGCACGTATGCCTGAATGAAGTGTGGATCACGCCCACGTGGAACCGCGGCTACGTCGCGGCGCTCGGGCGCGGTTAATCCCGTACTCTTCCGAGTACCAGGCCAGAGGGCTCATCCACACAGCCCTTTCCGACATATACCCCCTGGTTAAGGGGTTCCCTAGTACGGCCAGCGCCAGGTGCGGATTTCGGGCAGGTCTTCGCCGCGCGCCGCGATGTATTCCCGGTGCTCGATCAGCTTGTCGCGGATGATTTGCTTGGCGTAGGCCGCGCGGCTCGCCAGTTTCGGCACCCGATCGAACACATCGCCGAGCAGGTGGAAGCGGTCGAGGTCGTTGCGCACGACCATGTCGAACGGTGTGGTGGTGGTGCCTTCCTCCTTGTAGCCGCGCACGTGCAGATTGCCGTGGTTGGTGCGGCGGTAGGTGAGCCGATGAATCAGCCAGGGATAGCCGTGAAACGCAAAGATGATCGGTTTGTCGTGCGTGAATAAGGCGTCGAAGTCGCGATCCGACAGGCCGTGCGGATGCTCTTGCTCGGGCTGCAAGGTCATGAGATCGACCACGTTGACCACACGCACGCGCAACTCCGGCGCATGCCGGCGCAACAGATCCACCGTGGCGAGCGTCTCCAAAGTGGGGACATCGCCGGCGCAGGCGAGCACCACGTCCGGCTCACCGTCTTGGTCACTGCTCGCCCAGCGCCAGATGCCGATCCCGCCCGAGCAATGCTTGATCGCGGCGTCCATGTCGAGCCACTGCGGCGCAGCGTTCTTGCCGGCGACGATCACGTTGACCTTGTTTCGGCTGCGCAGGCATTGGTCCGCGACCACCAGCAAGCTGTTCGCGTCGGGCGGCAGGTACACGCGTACGATGTCGGCTTTCTTGTTGACGACGTGATCGATGAAACCCGGATCCTGATGCGAAAAGCCGTTATGGTCTTGGCGCCACACGTGCGAGGTCAGCAGATAGTTGAGGGAGGCGATGGGGCGCCGCCAGGCTATCTCCTTGCTCGTCACCTTGAGCCACTTGGCGTGCTGATTGAACATCGAATCGACGATGTGGATGAAAGCTTCGTAACAAGAAAACAATCCATGGCGGCCGGTTAGGAGATAGCCCTCGAGCCAGCCTTGCAAAGTGTGCTCGCTCAAGATCTCCATGACCCGCCCGTCGGGAGAGAGATGCTCATCCTCGGGCGAGCGCTCCGCCACCCAGGTCTTGTCGGTGACCGCGTACACCGCGTTCAATCGGTTAGAGGCCGTCTCGTCGGGTCCGAACAAGCGGAAGTTGCGCGCCTCGGCGTTTAACGTCAACACTTCGCGCAGATACTCACCCAGCACGCGCGTCGTCTCGACTTCGACCGCAGCGGGCGCGGCGAGCGCAACGGCGTGGTCGCGAAAGTCGGGCAGCCGCAAATCGCGCAGCAGCTCGCCGCCGTTGGCATGCGGATTGGAGCCCATGCGACGCTCGCCGCGCGGCGCGAGTGCGGCAAGCTCTTCCACCAGCGCGCCGCGCTGGTCGAACAGTTCCTGCGGCCGGTAGCTCTTCATCCATGTCTCGAGGCTCGCCAAGTGATCGGGGCGCGCCGCCAAATCGGTGAGCGGCACTTGGTGAGAGCGCCACGAGCCTTCGGTCTTGTGTCCGTCGACTGCTTTCGGCCCGGTCCAGCCCTTGGGCGAGCGCAGCACGATCATCGGCCAGCGCGGCCGCGCCGGATCGGCAGCGTCGCGCGCGCGGTGCTGAATCGCGCCGATGTCCGCCACGACCCGGTCCATGACCGCGGCCATGCGTTGGTGCATGGCTTCCGGTTGATCGCCCTCCACGAAGTACGGCCGGTAGCCATAGCCGACAAAAAGGCTCTCGAGTTCTTCGCGCGGCACTCGCGCCAACAGGGTGGGATTGGCGATCTTGTAGCCGTTCAGATGCAGAATCGGCAGCACCTCGCGGTCGCGGATCGGGTTCAAGAACTTATTCGAGTGCCAAGAGGCGGCCAACGAGCCGGTCTCGGCCTCGCCGTCGCCCACCACACAACAAACCAACAGATCGGGGTTGTCGAACGCTGCACCGTATGCGTGCGACAGCGCATAGCCCAACTCGCCGCCCTCGTGAATCGAGCCGGGAACCTCGGGCGCGACGTGGCTCGGTATCCCACCCGGAAAGGAGAACTGCCTGAACAGGCGCTTTAGTCCGTCCGCGTCGCCGGCGATCTCGGGATAGCGCTCGCTGTAGCTGCCTTCGAGGTAGGTGTTGGCCACCAACGCCGGACCGCCGTGGCCGGGGCCGGTCACGAAGATCGCGTTGAGATGGTGCGCCTTGATCACGCGATTCATGTGCGCGTAGATGAAATTCAGGCCCGGCGCGGTGCCCCAATGCCCGAGTAGTCGGGGCTTGACGTGCTCTAGCTTGAGCGGTTCGCGCAGCAGCGGGTTGTCCAACAGATAGATCTGTCCGACCGACAGATAATTGGCGGCGCGCCAGTAGGCGTCGAGCTTGCGTAGCGCTTGCGCCGACAACGGCGTGGCCGGGAGTTCGTTGGGTGGCATGGTCATGCGGCAGGCCTTCGTGCGGGTGAGGGGCTGTCGAGCCGATGAAGCGCGATGCATTCTACCGGTTGACCACGCGGTCGGCGCGATTCCTTGAAAGCCGCCATGGCCTGCTAAGGCGCGGAGCCTTCTGTTAGAATTTCGCTTCGTGCGGCGTTCTTAGTGCGCGTTTCGTGCGGCGCGATAAAGGAACGCGCCATCCCTACCCCATAAGAAAGTGAACGTGGTTTTCGTTCCTTGCGCGAATTGCCGCTTGCGTGCTCTACCGACGCTGAACTATCGAGCGCGTCCGGTCCGCTCGTCACGGGCGCGGGCCGGTTCATTGCATGCGCATCCTGCTCAGTAACGACGACGGCTACCTGGCGCCGGGTTTGGCGGCGCTCGCCGAGGCGCTCGGCACGGTGGCCGATCTGACCGTGGTGGCGCCGGAGCGAAACAGCAGCGGCGCGAGCAACTCCCTCACTCTGGACCGGCCGCTCACCTTGCGCCGCGCGACCAACGGCTTTTACTACGTGAACGGCACCCCCACCGATTGCGTCCACATGGCGGTGACCGGCCTCATC
>CAZILI010000336.1:0-4836 GCA_964539965.1 uncultured Burkholderiales bacterium
GGCGGCGATGACGTTGGTGTTGAGTAGGAAGTTTGGCGGGGAGGCGAAGAGTTACGATCAGATTGACAGTGCGCCGGAGGAGAAGGCGAGGGGGATCACGATTAATACGGCGCACGTGGAGTATGAGACGGCCAAGCGGCATTATGCGCACGTTGATTGTCCTGGGCACGCGGACTACATCAAGAACATGATTACGGGTGCGGCGCAGATGGACGGGGCGATATTGGTGGTGAGTGCGGCCGATGGGCCGATGCCGCAGACGCGCGAGCACATTTTGTTGGCGCGCCAGGTGGGGGTGCCCTACATCATTGTGTACATGAACAAAGCGGACATGGTGGACGACAAGGAGCTGCTCGAGCTGGTGGAGATGGAGGTGCGCGAGCTGTTGAGCAAGTACGAGTTTCCTGGGGATCAGACGCCGATCATTATTGGCAGTGCGTTGAAGGCGTTGGAGGGGGAAGACAGTGATTTGGGGATGAAGTCGATTTTCAAGCTTGCTGATGCGCTGGACAGCTACATCCCGGAGCCGAAGCGTGCGATCGATGGGGCGTTTTTGATGCCTGTGGAGGATGTATTTTCGATCTCGGGTCGCGGGACGGTGGTGACGGGTCGGGTGGAGCGGGGGGTGATCAAGGTCGGTGAGGAGATCGAGATCGTGGGGATCAAGCCGACGATCAAGACGGTGTGCACTGGGGTGGAGATGTTTCGCAAGCTGCTTGACCAGGGTCAGGCGGGGGACAATGTGGGGATATTGCTGCGCGGGACCAAGCGCGAGGAGGTCGAGCGTGGGCAGGTGATTGCCAAGCCTGCGAGCATTACCCCGCACACGAAGTTCACCGCCGAGATCTATGTGTTGTCGAAGGAGGAGGGGGGGCGTCACACGCCGTTTTTCAATGGGTATCGGCCGCAGTTTTATTTTCGCACCACCGATGTGACGGGGAGTATTGATTTGCCGCAGGGCACCGAGATGGTGATGCCTGGGGACAACATATCGATCACGGTGCAGTTGATCTCGCCCATTGCGATGGAGGAGGGGCTGCGCTTTGCCATTCGAGAGGGCGGCAAGACCGTCGGCGCAGGTGTGGTGGCAAAAATTATCGAGTAAGGAAACCAGGGTAAAGCGTGAGCGGCGGGCCCGAAACCCGCGCGGCTCTTGCGTCCCGCTGCTAGGACAGACATGGCTCAAGCAATTCAACATCAGAAGATTCGCATCCGGCTGAAGGCATTCGATTACAAGCTGATCGATCAGTCCGCCTTGGAAATCGTCGAGACGGCCAAGCGCACCGGCGCGGTAGTCAAAGGTCCCGTGCCGCTACCGACGCGTATCGAGCGTTTCAACATCCTGCGCTCGCCGCACGTCAACAAGACCTCGCGCGACCAGCTCGAGATCCGCACGCATCTGCGCCTCATGGACATCGTCGATCCGACCGATAAAACCGTCGACGCGCTAATGAAGCTGGATTTGCCGGCCGGAGTCGACGTCGAAATAAAGTTGTAGGGAAACAGATGGGCGGCAGCCGCGCGAAGACGCCGCGCCTTTAGGATTGAAACCGGCCGACCAATTGTAGTCGGCGCCTTTCGGCGAAAGGATACAAGAATGAGCTTAGGATTGGTCGGCCGCAAGGTCGGCATGACCCGTATCTTTACCGACGACGGTGACGCCATACCGGTTACGGTGCTGGACGTCTCCAACAATCGCGTAACGCAAGTCAAATCCCAAGAGTCCGACGGATACTCGTCGGTTCAAGTTGCTTTCGGCAAGCGCAGGAACAGCCGAGTCGCGAAGGCTCAAGCCGGTCATTTCGCCAAAGCGCAAGTGGAGGCGGGGGAGATCCTGCGTGAGTTTCGCGTCGCGCCCGACCAGGCGGTAAGCCTCAAGGTCGGCGCCAGCGTCGGCCTGGATGTGTTCAAAGTCGGGCAAAAGATTGACGTCACCGGCACCACCAAGGGCAAAGGATTCGCCGGTGTCATCAAGCGCCATCATTTCGCCTCCGGACGTGCGACTCACGGCAACTCGATTTCGCACCGGGTGCCGGGCTCCATCGGCATGCGTCAGGACCCCGGTCGCGTGTTCCCCGGCAAGCGCATGGCCGGACATCTCGGAGACGTCACGCGCACGACGCAGAATCTAGAGATCGTGCGAATCGATGAGCAGCGCCAGCTGCTTCTAGTGAAGGGCGCGGTGCCCGGATCCAACGGCGGGCACGTCATCGTACGACCCGCGGTGAAGGAGGCAGCGTAATGGAACTCAAGCTCGTCAACGACAAAGGCGAGGCACAGGCGACGGTCGCCGCATCGGATCAGCTCTTCGGTCGCGATTTCAATGAAGCGCTAGTGCATCAAATCGTGACCGCCTACATGGCGAACGAGCGCCAGGGTACGCGCGCGCAGAAGCCGCGTAGCGAGATCAATCGCTCGCATCGCAAGCCTTGGCGGCAAAAAGGCACGGGACGCGCGCGCGCCGGCTTCGCCGGCAGTCCGCTATGGCGCGGCGGCGGCAGGATCTTCCCGAATCTTGCGGACGAGAATTTCAGCCAGAAGGTCAACAAGAAGATGTATCGCGCCGGTATGTGTTCGATCTTGTCTCAGCTCGTGCGCGAAGACCGGCTCGCGGTGGTCGACAGCATGACGGTCGATGCGCCCAAGACGAAGTCGCTCGCCCAGAAACTGAAGAGCATGGGCTTAGACGATGTCATGATCATCACCGATCGGCTGGACAAGAATCTCTATCTGTCCGCCCGTAACCTACCCAACGTCATGGTGGTCGAAGCCGGTCGAGCCGACCCCGTCAGCCTAGTACGGTTTTCCAAAGTCGTGGTGACGCGCGACGCGCTGAAGAAAATGGAAGAGGTGTTGGTATGACCACCGCGACGCCGAGCAAGGAAAGGCTCATGCAGATTATTCGCGCTCCGGTGGTGTCGGAGAAGAGCACGCTGGTTGGCGAAAAGCACAATCAGGTCGTGTTCGAGGTGCTTTCCGATGCGACCAAGCCGGAGATCAAGGCGGCTGTCGAGCTCATGTGGGCCGATAAGAAGATCGAAGTGACCGACGTCAAGGTGCTCAACGTGCGCGGCAAGGACAAGCGTTTCGGTCGCTTTGTCGGCCGCAGCAAGGGTTGGCGAAAGGCCTATGTGTCGATCAAGTCGGGTCAGGAAATCACCTTCGCGGGTGAGTAAGGAGCGCTATGCCACTTAACAAACTCAAACCCACCTCGCCGGGCCGGCGCGCGGTCGTACGCGTAGTCAACCCCGATCTCTACAAAGGCCGAGCGCTTGCTTCGCTCACGGAGACCAAGACACGCCGAGCCGGGCGCAACAACAACGGGCACATCACGACGCGCCACAAAGGCGGCGGGCATAAACACCACTACCGCGTCGTCGATTTCAAGCGCAACAAGGACGGCGTCCCGGCCAAGGTCGAGCGGATCGAGCATGATCCGAATCGCAGCGCGCATCTTGCGTTGCTGTGCTATCGCGATGGCGAGCGGCGCTATATCATCGCGCCGAAGGGCGTGACCGTCGGCACCGAATTGTTGAGCGGACCCGAGGCGCCCATCAAGCCCGGTAATGCACTGCCTCTGCGCAATATTCCGGTCGGTACCAATATCCATTGCATCGAAATGTTGCCCGGAAAAGGGGCGCAGATGGCGCGTTCCGCAGGCGCGTCGGTGCAATTGCTCGCGCGCGAGGGCAGCTACGCGCAATTGCGCTTGCGCTCGGGCGAGATTCGGCGCGTCCACATCGATTGCCGCGCCACGGTCGGTGAGGCCGGCAATGACGAGCACAACCTAGAATCGATCGGCAAAGCAGGCGCGGTGCGCTGGCGCGGCATACGACCGACGGTGCGCGGTGTGGCGATGAATCCGATCGATCATCCGCACGGTGGTGGCGAGGGCCGTACCGCGGCGGGCGGTGATCCGACCAGCCCTTGGGGAACCAAGACCAAGGGCTACCGTACGCGCAAGAACAAGCGCACCGACAGCATGATAATTCGCCGCCGCCACGCCAAACAGTGAGGTTGATATATGGCACGCTCGATTAAGAAGGGTCCATTCGTGGACGCGCACCTGATGAAAAAAGTCGACGTCGCGCAGGCGGCGAAAGACAAGCGTCCGATCATAACTTGGTCGCGCCGCTCGACGGTGGTGCCGGAGTTTGTCGGCCTCACCATCGCCGTGCACAACGGCAAGCAGCATATCCCGGTGTACATTACGGAAAACATGGTCGGACATAAGCTTGGCGAATTTGCCCATACGCGGATGTTCAAGGGCCATCCGGCCGACAAGAAAGTCGCTGCGCCGGCCGCGTCGGCCAAGAAGTGAGAGAGGGATCGCGATGAGAGTATCAGCGTCGTTGCGCGGCGTGCGGCTGTCGGTGCAGAAGGGTCGCCTGGTCGCCGATCAGGTGCGTGGCTTGAAAGTCGAACAAGCGCTCAATATCCTCAATTTCAGCCCCAAGAAGGGGGCCAAGCTCATCAAGAAGGTATTGGAGTCGGCCATCGCCAACGCCGAGCACAACGAGGCGGCCGACATCGATACGCTGAAGGTGGCGACCATACACGTCGAGCGTGGCGCCATACTGAAGCGCATACAAGCGCGCGCCAAGGGCCGTGCCAATCGCATCTCGAAGCCAACTTGTCATATCTATGTGACGGTGGGCGACTAGCAGGAGACACTGATGGGACAGAAGATCAACCCGGTCGGATTTCGTTTGGGCGTAACGCGTGATTGGTCCTCGCGCTGGTTTGCGCAAGGCAAGAACTTTCGTGCCATGGTCAAGGACGACATCAAGGTGCGCGCCTTCTTGCGCAAGAAGCTGGCACACGCCGCCGTTGGCC
>CAZILI010000337.1:0-4834 GCA_964539965.1 uncultured Burkholderiales bacterium
ACAGGCGCGCATCGGCTGCCCATCCAAGTGCACGGTACAGGCGCCGCACTGCGCGATGCCGCAACCGTACTTGGTGCCGGTCAGGCCGAGTTCGTCGCGCAACACCCACAATAGAGGCATCTCCGCCTCGACATCCACGCTTACTTGCTTTCCGTTCAAGGTGAAACTCGCCATGATTCCTCCACGATTCGAGTTACATTGATATCGCCGGGCACCGTTCCACTAGCGCCGCACACCAGGCGTTTCGATGGGCAATGTTTCGGCCCGCCAGGCGAGATAAAGTTCCAGGTCGACGTATTCCTGCGCGCCGTAAGGGAGCAACTCGGCGCGGATGCCGCTCAAGCAACTGCGGAAGCGGCGATGCAACGAGCCCATGCGCTGCCATTCCAGCCGGTAGATGGGGTAGGCGTTGCCGTGGCCTTGGCTGATCGTCTCGCTCAGCAGGCGGCGACCCCAATTGGCGTTGTGGCAATGATGGCAGGCGAGATTCATCTGACCCATGCGCCGGTAATAGTACGCCTTGCCCGTCTCGAAGTGGGCTCGCGCCGGCCCGTCTATCCGCACTTGCAGCGGAAGGCCGCGCGAGTGATGCGCCACGAAGGCGCTGATGGACAGCAGCTCGTCAGACTCATAGACAAGCGCCGCCGCGCCTTGGCGCGACTCGCGGCAGCCATTGATGCGCTGTTCCAAGCTGATCACGCGACCGAGCGCATTGTCGAAGGCCGGGTACCGGGCCGCCACCCCTTTCATGCTGTTCGCCGCCTCGCCGTGACAGTCGGCGCACGCTCGCCCTCGCTCGCCCGTCTTTTCCGACCACATTCGCTCGCCGCTGGCGAGCCACAGGGTCGCGGGATTGGCGAGTTCGTCGTCCTGCATCGCTTGCACGGTCGGGCCGGCAAAGCTCCGCCCGGAGCGCAAGTCCTCGAGCGCGATCGGCCGCTCGGCAAGCGCGCAGCCGATCAGCGCGGTGAGCGCCGTGCCGAGCAAGCGGCGCGCAAGGCTCATGCCGCGACGTTGAGCGCGGCGCGAGCGCTGCCGATAGTGCCGGCATCGTCTTGCCACTCGAACTCGAGATCCCCGGAGTCCTGTGCGACGGTATAGAAGCTTATGTACGGATTGGCGGCAATGCCGCTGTTGAGCTGGGCGCGAAACACCTCCGCGCCGTTGTAGCGGCACACCAAGGTGTGGATGACATTCTTGGCGATGGCGCGACCCACCGCGTCGTGGCGAAATCCGGTTTCCATCGGATGTTGGATGAGGAGCTTTACCTCCACCGGCTCGCCGCGCTTGGCTTGCTGCGGCAGGCTGATGCGCGCGTTGGCCATAGCGTCAGCTCCCGTCGATGCAGGCTGCCATCGACACCAGGATGGGCGCGCTCGCCGACCAGAAATTGCCGTCGCTCGACTCGGCGATCGCGAGCACCCACTGGCTGGCCGCCAGGCGTATGCGCGTGTTGATCTCGGCGCGTCCGGCCCGCGGGCCGAAGAAAAAGCGCGCGATCACCGGGCGCGGATTCTTCTCCGACAGCAAGGTGATGCTCTTGACGTGATCGCGCTCGGTCATCGGGCTGTCCACGACGACCTTTAGCGGCACGCTATTGCCGTTCTCTGCGATCTGCGGAATATCGAGCTTTACTTTACCGTCTTGCAGCGCAGCACCCCGTGTGAGGTCATCGACCAGGGCGCGTAGACTGTCGGGCACGGTGGCGGCGCGCGCCCCCCGGGTGGCGATCCAAGGCAATCCGGCCGTACCAAGCAAGGCGAGCAGCAGCTTGCGGCGCCGACTTCGTTGAATTCGCGCGATTCTCATTTGAGAGTCAGCAAGTATGCCACGAGATCTTCGATTTGCTGCGCGGTCAAGATCGGCCGCCCGCGGTAGCGGGCGTCGACCTGGTTGAGATCCTCGGTACGGTGATAGGGAGGCATCACAGAATCGGGGTTGATACGCGCGGCGTCCACCAGCCGCAGCCGCAACTCGCCGGCGCTCGCGCGTGCGCCGACTCCCCCAAGCGGCGGGCCGAGATCGCCAAAAGACGCTGTACCGACATCGGGCAGCGCATGGCACAGCATGCAGTTGCCGGCGCTCGGATCGAGCGCGACCAACTTGCCCTGCTCCGCATCGCCCGGCCTATCGGTGAGCGGCTCATCGATGCCCTCGCCTCGAGCATGCGAGTCTCCGATTGCCGCCAGCAGCGTCCAGCCGATCAATCCGGCTGCGAGCGCGGCACAAACCCTTGCGCACACCGCGGTCATGCGGCCTAGCCGAACGCCTAGTAGGGATTGGCGATCGGCAATTCCTCCGCCGGGAAAAGGCTGATGACCTGTGCGCCGTTCGGGCCCAAGATGACCTCTTCTTCGATGCGCGCGGCCGATATGCCGTCGCTCGCCGGACAATAGGTTTCCACCGCGAATACCATGCCGGCTTTCAACTCGAGCGGCTCGCGCATCGAGGTCAGTCGCGAGATGACGGGGCGCTC
Source organism: uncultured Burkholderiales bacterium (assembly GCA_964539965.1). GTDB lineage: Bacteria > Pseudomonadota > Gammaproteobacteria > Burkholderiales > JALYOK01 > CAZILI01. The sequence continues at coordinate 2,477 of CAZILI010000337.1, forward strand.
GTGCAGTCCCAAGCCTAGACCATGGCAGAAATTCAGCCCGAACGCGTCCATCTCGCTGGCGAAGCCGATGTCCTGCGCCTTGGGCAGCACAGCCGCGATCTTGTCGCTGGACACGCCCGGCTTGAGCCGTTCGATCGCCTTGTCCATCCACTCGCGCGCCTTCTTGTAGGCGGTGCGTTGCGCCGGCGTCGCACGCCCGACATTGAAGGTGCGGTAGTAGCAAGTGCGATAGCCCATGAACGACTGAATGATGTCGAAGAAAGCTTGATCGCCCGGCCGTATCAGTCGATCGGTAAAGTTGTGCGGGTGCGGCGAGCAGCGCTCGCCCGAGATCGAGTTGATCGCCTCCACGCAGTCCGAACCCATCTCGTATAGCCGTCCCGTTGCGAGCGCCACGATCTCGGACTCTTTCACGCCCGGCTTAAGCGCCTCGGCGATGTCTTGATACACCCCGTCGACCATCGCCGCCGCCATGTTGAGCAAGGTCAGCTCGTCGATATTCTTTACTTCGCGCGCCTGCACCATGGCTTGCTGACCGTCGCGCACTTCGACGCCCAAGCGCTGTAGTTCGAACAGCATGGGCGGCTCGACCACATCGATGCCGAGCGGCATGTCGGAGCTCGGCCGTTCGGCCGCGGGAGGAAACGACTTGCGTGTGGCTCGAAACGGCGTGACGGACATCTTCCTCTCACTCTCAGTCTCACTCGTCCTTGGCGGCGTCGGCCTTGGCGCTGTGCGCCGACGGCGGACCCTCGGCGGGCACGAACGCGGTCTCGGCGAGCTTGCCCTCCTTCATGCCGAAGTAGACCTCGCACTGGTCGAACATGAACTTCTGCCCCTCGGGCGTGGTCAGGTCGACGCGATACGTGTTGATGAACTTCACGGAGTCCTTCAGCCACATGTCCCAGGCCTCCTTCGAGACCTCTTCGTACAAGCGCTTGCCGAGCTCGTTCTTGTAGGGCTGCCGGGTCAGCCCGGGGAGCTCCTTGCCCAGCTTGCGGCACTTCACGAGGCGCGGTTCGGTCATGAAGCGGCTCTTACCCGCGGTCGAGCGCGGATGCCAGCCGAAGCGGCGAACGCCGCGGGGCGCAGTCCCGCCTCGAACTAGAAGAGCTCCAGCTGGAAGGCGCGGGAGCGGCGGACGTCCAGCGTGCACAGGGCGCCGTGCGGGAGGACCGACACGTTCATGCGGGGCGCCGCCGACGCGACGGTCTCGAGGGCGCGCTCGGGCGTGTTGTTCGAGCGCGAGAGATGGCCGAGGTAGATGCGGTCCAGCCGCGATCCCACGAGCTTCGCCGCGATCTCGGCGGCCTGCGCGTTCGACAGATGACCGAGCCCGCCCGAGACGCGATGGCGCAGGTGCGGCGGATACGGCCCCCAGGCGAGCAGCTCGGAGCAGTGGTTCGCCTCGAGCAGCGCCACGTCGCAACGAGAGAGGAGCGACGTCAGCAGCTGGGTCGGCCGCCCGACGTCGGTGGCGATTCCGATGGCGTGATCGGCCGAGGCCACCCGCACCGCGACCTGCGGCGCGTCGTGGGGGACGTGCTCGGCCAGGACCTCGAGGCTCCCGACCCGGAAGGAGCTCCCGAGGGCGTACTCGCGCACCGGAAAGCGCCGCCGGACACGCGGCGCCTCGATGCCTGCGTGGAGATACACCGGACACTTCAGCGCACGCGCGATCTTCTCGACGCCACCGAAGTGATCTCCGTGGTGATGCGTGGGGACGATGGCGTCGATGCCTGCGGCATCGAGCGGCGCTCCCAGCGCGGCGAGCCGCAGCTCGAGCTGGCGAGGCCCGAGCCCGGCGTCGACCAGGATGCGGACGCCCTCGCCCTCGATGAGCACCGAGTTGCCGCTCGAGCCGGTCCCCAGGACGAAAGCGCGCAGCGTCACCACCCCACCCATCGCAATAAGCCCACGCGGACGCAAGCATTGGGATAAGCGGCGACTCTGTCGTATCGTGCGAGGCGTCTTCGTGAGCACCCGCCCCTGTCCGAACTGTCGAGTTTCCATCAGCGACCAGGCGCGCTTCTGCGGGCAGTGTGGGATCACGATCCTCTCGTCGTCCGACCGTCCCGAGGCGCACGAGGAGGTGACGGTCGCGCGCGACAGGCCCGACCTCGCCGCGATGAAGACCATCATGGACGCTGCGCCCTTCGCCGCGAGCGCAGCCGCTGCAGCGGCCGCGGCGGCTGCGTCGTCGTCGGCGTCGTCGGGCGGGGCCTCGCCGGCCGCGATCCCGACGCCCGTCGTGCCGGCACCGGAGACCCAGGGCGCGCCGGTGGTGGTGCGCCCGCAGGCTGCACCGAAGACGATGATGCTCGGGCAGACCATGAACGATCCCGAGATCGAGGCGCG
>CAZILI010000338.1:0-4831 GCA_964539965.1 uncultured Burkholderiales bacterium
GAGCGTGAAAGCCAGGTTAGTCCGGATTTTTCACCCGGATTCGGCGGCCAAAAGCGCGAGGACGCCGACGCCACGCGACGACGGGCACGCCCTTTTTGGAAGGCCGTGCCCGTTCGCGGGAGCCCGCTGGCTCAGTTGCAGCGCTGCGCGAAGTCGGAGCAGCAGTCGCCGCGCTGCGCGCACTGGGGGTCGCAGTAGCACAGGTTCGTGGGTGAGCTGCCCGGCGCCGCGTCCGTCCGGCCGCAGTGGTCCTTGCAGCTGCCGCCCGCGGGCCCGCCACACGCCGTCGCGCGGCCCTCGCAGCAGTCGCCGTAGCTGAAGCACTGCGGATCGCAGTAGCAGGTCCGGCCATCCACGGTCTGGGCCGCGGTGGAATCGCACTTGCCGGCGCAGACACCCGCCTCGGGAGGAGGCGGCGGAGCGTTCGGATCGATCAACGACTTGGCCAGCAGCTCCTTGACCTTGGCGTAGGAGACGAACGGATTGCTGGTCACGTCCGCAGCGGGACCCACGCTCGTCCAGAGGAAGTCCGGTTGCTGGCTGAAGCCCCACATGTCGTGGTTCGAGCCAGGCTTGATCCACTCGCCGCCGATGATCTTGCCGTCCGCGTCACCCTCGACGACGTAGTTGTACTTGTCGGTGCGCAGGTAGCTGCCGATCTCGGGGACCAGCGGGTGGTCCGAAGCGGACGACTCGGTGACGTAGTGCATCGTCACCTCCGGCAAGCGCGCGTAGGCGTGTGAGAAATGGATGTCCATGTTTCCTCCCGCAGGACAATGCGCTTGCATGCCTTAGCCAGCCTGCTGCGCGATTCGGCTTATGGTACCTGGGCTCCAAGGGTTGAGGTCGACAGGTCGGGCGGCGTGGCCGACGCAGTACACCTTCCCGCGCCCATTGGGGGGAAGTCAACCGGCCGTTCAGGCACCGAGCTTCTGGGTGATTTCCAGTACGTCGCGGCTGCGCTGGACGCGGCTGCCCCATACCCGGTCGAATTCTGCCGCCAGGCGCTTCAGTTCCGGCGAGTCCAGAATCGCCTTCGCGCTCGCTAGGTCATCGAACTCGTAGCAAGCATAATGCACGGCGGGGTCCAAGTCGCTCCAGCCGCGCCATGCCTGCTTGGCTTTGAACGCGCGGATCGCGTCCGACAAGTGCTCGTCCTGATACCAACGATCGAAGTCGCGCTTGAGCGCCATGTCCAACACCTGTGCCCGCACGATGAAATAAGCCGACATCCCGCTTCCTCCGTATCGGTTTGTGATGGGAATTGCCGTGGCGCCGCCGCCTAGTCGTACACCAACAATGCCTTGCCTCTGGTCTCCGGCAGCAGCGCGACCATAACGACGACGATCGCAAAGCCTATTCCGGCCAGAATGCCGATCGCCTTGCCCAAAGTCATCACCTTGCTGAGCTCGCCGATCAGCGGTGCGGTAAACGCGCTCAGGCCGCGGCCGAAGTTGTAAGCGAATCCCTGGCCCGATCCGCGCACTCGACTCGGGAACAGCTCGGTAAAGAACGGGCCACAGCCGCTGAAGTTTCCCGACAAAAAGAACCCGAGCGGGAACCCTAGGAACAGCATCATGGTATTGCTGATCGGGATCAGCGTATAGACCACGGCAATGAGCGCCGAGCACACGGCGAATATGACAAACGTTGCTCGGCGGCCGAAATGATCGGCGGAATAGGCCGCCGCCACGTAGCCCAAGAAGGAGCCGACGATCACGACCATCGCGTACTGGCCGGAGCCGAATACGGACAGTCCGCGCTCGGTCTTCAGATAGGTCGGCAGCCAGGTAAACACGGCAAAGTAGCCGATCATCATGCCGGAGGTCATCAAGCTCGCGAGCAGAGTCGTCCGCAGCAAGCCGGGGGAGAAAATTTCGAGAAAACTACCGGCGCTCGCATTCGCGCGTGCACGCGTGGCGGCCGACACCGACGGCTCTTCGACATGGCGGCTGATCCACGGTACCAAGAGGGCGGGCAGGATGCCGGTCCAAAACAAGGCGCGCCAGGCCAAGTGTTCCGGCAGCGCCGTGTAGAAACCGATGAAAAGCAGATTGGCCGCGCCCCAGCCGATCGCCCATCCGCTCTGGACGGTGCCCACCGCCTTGCCGCGATGACCGGGGCGAATCATTTCTCCGATCAGTACCGATCCGACCGCCCACTCGCCACCGAAGCCCAGGCCTTGCAGTCCCCGAGTGATCAGCATTTCACCGAAAGTACTGGTAAAGCCGCACAGAAACGTGAAGAGCGCAAACCACAAGATTGTGAGCTGCAGAACGCGCACACGACCGTAGCGATCGGCCAAGATTCCGGCGAGCCATCCGCCGATGGCGGAGAGGATCACCATCGCGGTGACGATCAACCCCGCCTGCGTCTTGCTCATGCCCCAGGCGGCCAGCAAGGTGGGAATGGCGAACGTGTACACCATGAAGTCGAGGCCGTTCAGCGACCAGCCGCCGAAAGTCGCGATCAAGGTGTTGCGCTCTCTGCCGTCGAGTTCTTGCAACCATGTCAACATGGATTTCCCGCCTGCATCGCAATTTTGCGCTCATGCTAGCGGAAAACCGCGCAGTGCGTGGTGAAGTCGTCGTCCGTGCGCGAGTCAAGGTCGAGTGCTAGCATTTCGGTTTTACATGCGCCAGAGCGCATTGGCCGGAGCCGACTGCGCCGCGTCAAAGGAGGACGGGCATGAAGCGATGGAAGATTGGCGAGGTCACGATCACTTGCATCGTGGAGCGTGACTTGATGGGGCTACTCAACATGGTGCTACCCGATGCCACCGCGTCGGCGGTCGCGCCGCTGCGCTGGCTGTATCCGCATTTCGTCAGCGAGGCGGGCGAATTGCGCGGCTACACACAGGCGTTCGTCGTGCAGACGACGCAGCGCTGCATCGTGGTTGACACCTGCATCGGCGACGGGAAGGACTTCGACGCCTTTCGGCCCTCATGGTCGAGGTTGCAGACCGGTTTCCTCGAGCGCTTCGAGGCCGCAGGATTCGCGCGCGAAGGCGTGGACACGGTGCTGTGCACGCATTTGCATGCCGATCACGTCGGCTGGAACACCATGCTGGTCGATGGAAAATGGGTACCGACCTTTCCTAAGGCGCGCTATCTGCTCGGCAAAGCGGAGTATGAGGCGCAGCAGGCGCGCCACCTCGACGCAAGTCTGGACGACGCGCGCACACGCGGCATGCGTATCGTGGCGGCCGAGTCGCTGGCGCCCGTGCTGGCGGCGGGTCTAGTGGATTTCGTTGCCGCCGATCACGTCGTATGCGACGAAGTGCGGCTGGTGTCCACGCCCGGGCATACGCCGGGTCATGTGAGCGTCGACATCGCCTCCAGGGGCGCGCGCGCGCTGATCACCGGGGACTTCGTTCATCACCCGTGCCAGCTGGCGCATCCGAAGTGGGCCGCCTACATCGATCACGACAAAGTGCAGTCGAGCGCCACGCGCCAGCAGATGTTCGCCGCTCTCGCCGGTACGCCGACCTTGATGATCGGTTCGCACTTTGCCGAGCCGACCGCGGGACGCATCGTGCGCGACGGCGATGCCTTTCGCTTGGATATCAGCTGAGAGGTGCCGATGCGCTTCGGTATCGTAGTGGCGAGTGCGGCCGACTCTTGGCGGATCGTACAGCGTGCCGAGGAACTCGGCTTTACGCACGCCTGGTTCTACGACACCCAGATGCTGTGCGCGGACTGCTTCGTCGCCATGGCGGCGGCGGCGATGAAGACTTCTCGTATACGCCTGGGCACCGGCGTACTGGTGCCCTCCAATCGCATCGCGCCCGTCACCGCCAACGCTTTCGCGACCTTGAACAAGCTGGCGCCCGGGCGCATCGATTTCGGCGTCGGCACCGGCTTCACCGCGCGGCGCGCCATGGGCATGGACGCGATCAAACTCGCCGAATTGGCCGAGTACGTCCGTGTCGTCTACGCCTTGCTGCGCGAGGAGACGGTGGAGGCCGAACTCGAAGGCGCGCGCCGCAAGATCCGCTTCTTGAACCCCGAGTTCGGGCTCATCAACACGAAGGATCCGATCGCCCTGCACGTTTCCGCCTACGGCCCGAAGGCGCGAGCTTTCGTCGCCAAGATGGGAAGCGGTTGGCTCAACTTTGTCGGCGATCTGGAGACGGCGTGCGCGCAGTTGGGGGATTTTCAGACCCGGTGGCTTGCCGCCGGGCGTGCTCGAAGCGACCTATCGGCGACCGCCTTTGCTTTGGGTTGTGTGCTCACGCCGGGCGAGCCCTACGATTCACCCCGCGCGATGGCACAGGCTGGAGCGCGCGCGGCACTGTACCTACATCGCGCTGCCGACGAAGCGCTGGCTGGTCTGCGCAACAGCAGCCCCACCGACGCGTCGGTACAAGAGGCGGTGCGCGGCTACATCGAGCTGGCGCGCACGTTTGAGCCCGAAGACGCGCGCTACCTAACCAACCATCGGGGTCACTTGCTGTTCGTGCGGCCCGAAGAGCGGCCGTTCGTCACCGCTGAACTGATGCGCGCGGCTACGTTCACGGCAACCGAAAACGAGTTGATCGAACGCATCGCCGCTATGCGCGAGGCCGGCTACACTCAGTTCGCTGTGCAGATCACGCCGGGCCAGGAAAGCGCAATCGAGGATTGGGCGCGAGTGAAGCGCGCGGTTGCGGGTTGAACCCTCGTTCGTCGCGGACGATAGGCAGAAGCTAGCTTCTCTAGAGCAGCTTGAATTCCATGCGGCGATTCTGCTTGCGTCCGTCCTCGTTGTCGTTGGGCGCTTTGGGGGCGGTGTCGCCGTAACCCTTGGCGGTCAACAGGTCGGCGTTAACCCCCATCCTGATCAGGGTCCT
>CAZILI010000339.1:0-4824 GCA_964539965.1 uncultured Burkholderiales bacterium
CTGCGGCGGAGCATACAAGCGCTCGCCGAAGGGCGCGATCCCGGCGATCTGACGACTCTGGACGATCCCGGCGCGCTGGAGCAGATCAGGCACTCGGTGTCCGGCTGACGTTTGCGGCGGTGTCGTTTTTGTCAAAGGAACGAAAGTCATGTTCGAAGCCAGTCTGCTCAAAGGCAAGCGCATTCTGATCACCGGCGGCGGCACCGGCCTCGGGCGTGAGATGGCCGACAAGTATCTCGAGCTGGGCGCCGATCTCTACCTGTGCGGCCGTCGCAAGGGCGTGCTCGACGACGCCGCGGCAGCGCTCATGGACAAGCACGGCGGCTCGGTCAAGACCTTAGCGTGCGACATCCGCAACGCCTCGGCGGTCGACGAGATGGTCGACACGATTTGGCAAGACGGCCCGCTCACCGGCTTGGTCAACAACGCCGCCGGCAACTTCGTGAGCCGCACCGAGGACTTGTCGCCGCGCGGCTTCGACGCCATCGCGGGCATCGTCTATCACGGCACGTTCTATGTGACCCACGCCGTGGGCAAACGCTGGATCGCCGCGCAGGCGCCCGGCAGCGTTATCTCCATTACCACCACCTACACGCGCACCGGCTCGCCGTATGTCGTACCGTCGGCGATGGCGAAGGCGGCGGTGGAGCTGATGACCAAATCGCTCGCCGTCGAGTGGGGCCGTCATGCAATCCGCTTGAACACCATCGCGCCGGGTCCGTTTCCGACCGAGGGTGCTTGGTCGCGCTTGAGTCCCGGCATCTCGGTCGAAGCGCGCGCCGCCAAGATTCCGATGGGCCGCGTCGGCAAGATGTCGGAGCTGCAGAATCTCGCCGTGTTCCTGATGGCGGACGGCTGCGACTATCTCACCGGCGAGATGATCGCGATCGACGGCGGCGCTCATTTGGCCAACGGCGCCACCTTCTCGCACTTGAGCGAGCTCGCCGACGAAGAGTGGGCCAAGATGCGCGAAATGATCAAGGCGACCAACGCGAAGGACAAAGCGCAGCGCACGGTCTAGCCGCGCTGGCTCACACCGGATGAAAGATGAGCTGCGCAGGCGAGTGACGGCTGCGCGCGCGGCGTTGCCCACGCAGGCGAGGGCCGCGTTCAGCGCCGCGATCAGCGAGCGGCTTGCCGCGCTGGCCAGCTTCCGGCGCGCGGGCACGGTGGCGGCGTACATGAGCTTCGGTGCCGAGTTTGACACGCACGCCTTCGTCCGGCGTGTGTTGGATGACGGTAAAATATTGCTGCTACCCAAGATCAACAAATCCCGGCATGCGCTCGATCTGTACGCGGTTCACGATCTCGACGTCGATCTGGTCGCGGGCGTGTGGGGAATCCGCGAGCCCGACCCGCGGCGCTGTCGGCTCGTCGACGACGTCGGCGGCGTCGACTTCGTGCTCGTGCCCGGTGTGGCGTTCGACCGCGACGGCAATCGGCTCGGCTACGGCGCAGGCTACTACGACCGGCTGCTGGCCCGCATCCCGCTTTCGGCGGCGCGAGTCGCCGCCGCCTTCGGTGTGCAAGTGGTAGAGGCGGTGCCACACGAAGCGCACGACCTGCCGGTCGCCACGATCGTGACCGAGAGCGAGTCCTTCGACGCGCACACTCGATCATGAGCGGCGCGCCAGAAGAAGGGGTCGAAGCGAACATCGCGCGCGCGCGCAGCCTGCGCGGCGTGCCTGGCAGCGAGTATCTCGTGTCGCATCGCTCGTTCTGCGAACTGCTCGAGCGGCAGGCGCGCGAGCTCGGAGCAAAGGAATTTCTCTCCTACTTCGACGACGAGACCGGCGAGCGCGCGAGCTACACCTTTGCCGAGTTCGACACGCGTGTAAGCCGGCTCGCGAATTTCTTCGCGAACGAACTCGGCGTGAAGCGCGGCGACGCTGTGGCGAGCCTGGCGCACAACCATCCGTATTCGATCCTGGTGAGCTTTGCCTGTTGGAAGTTGGGGGCGATCGCCGCGCCGCAGAACATGGCCGAAGACGACAAGCGGTTGGCGTTCGTCTTGAACGACACGGAGTGCCGCGTGGTGTTGCTGTTGCCCGAGTACGCGGCGCGCTGGCGCGAGATCGCGCCGCGCGTTGTGGCTGTCGAGTGCGCCGTCGTCATGGACGCGGCGTTCGGGGCCGCGCTCGAGCGGCAGCCGGCGCGCTTCACCGCGCCCGCCGCCGACATGCGGGAAGATCGCGCGCTGCTGGTATACACGAGCGGGACCACGGGCGCGGCCAAGGGTGTCATGCTGTCGCAGTACAACCTGCTGGTCGCTTGCCAAGGCATCGGCCGCTGGCAGGCGGTGAGCGGGGACACCCGCTTCATGTGCGTGTTGCCGGTGCACCACGTCAACGGGCTGCTCGTGACCCATGTGCTGCCGATGCTGTACGGCGCTTCGGTGGTCCTCAACCGGAGTTTCAAGGTGTCGACCTTCTGGGCGCGTCTGGCGCAACAGCGCGTGCACATTGTGTCCGTGGTGCCGACCTTGCTTCAATTCTTGTGCGAGGCGCGACATATCTCCACACTGGACCTTTCCGCCCTGCGCCACGTGGTGTGCGGAGCGGGCACCTTGCCGGTCGCTCTGGCGGCGCGCTTCGAGTCGCGCTTTGGCCTGCGCATCGTGCACGGCTACGGCTTGTCGGAGGTGACCGCGTTCTCCTGTAATTTGCCGATCGATCTACCCGAGCCGCAACATCGCCATTGGATGTCGCACTACGGCTACCCGTCGATCGGCTGCGAGCTTGCGATGAACGAAATGGCGATACACGACGCCGAGGGGCGCGCGCTCGCGCCCGGCGAGCGGGGCGAGATCGTGATCCGCGGCCACAACGTGATGCTCGGCTACTACAAGCGCGAGGAGGCGAATCGCGAAAGCTTCAAGCACGGCTGGTTTCGCAGCGGCGACGAAGGGTTTTTCCGCTCGGACGAACAGGGGCGCCGGCATTTCTTCATTACCGGCCGCTTGAAGGAGCTCATCAACCGCGGCGGCGTCAAGTACAGCCCATTCGAGATCGAAGAAGCGCTGCTCGCGATCCCCGGCGTCAAAGTGGGATTGGCGATCGCCTTCGACAACGATTGGTACGGCGAAGAGGTCGGCGCCTACGTCGTGCCGAAAGAGGGCGCGTGCCTCACCGAGGAAGCGGTGCTGCAGGCTTGCCGCGCGGCGTTGCCGTTCGGCAAAGCGCCCAAGGCGGTTAAGTTCGGAGCCGATATCCCGGTCACCGCCACGGGCAAGTGGCAGCGCTTGGCGCTCAAGGAATTGTTCGCCGACTGCCGATCGATCCAGTTCAAAGACAGCCGGCGATGAATTTCGTGGTTGCCGCGCACACCACAATGAACCCTCTATCCACCATTGATACTGCAAGTCGATGATGAATCCCTACAACGTCGATCTCGATAAGAACGCAGCGAACTACACACCGCTTACCCCGCTCTCGTTTCTCGACAAAGCCGCCTACATCTATCCCGACCGCTTGGCCGTGGTGCACGGCGACACCGAACTCACCTGGCGGCAGGTGTACAGCCGTTGCCGCCGGCTCGCCAGCGCGCTCAAGAAGCGCGGCCTCGGCGAGGGCGACACGGTGGCGGCGGTCCTGCCCAACATTCCCGCCATGTACGAATTGCACTACGGCCCGGCGATGATCGGCGTGGTGCTGAACGCCATCAACACGCGGCTGGATCCGCGCGCCGTCGCCTTCATGCTCGAGCACGGCGGAGCCAAGATACTGTTCGTCGATCGTGAGTTCTCCGCCACGGTCGCGGCCGCGCTCGAACTCCTCGCGCGCAAGCCCGTTGTGATCGACGTCGACGATCCCATGTGCACGGACGGCGAGCTCATCGGCGAAAAGACCTATGAGTCTTTCCTCGAGGAAGGCGATGCCGATTTCAAGTATGCCTACCCGAGCGAGGAGTGGAACGCGATTTCGTTGAACTATACCTCGGGCACCACCGGTAATCCGAAAGGGGTCGTGTGTCATCACCGCGGCGCTTATATGAACGCCATCGGCAACGCGATGACTTGGGACATGCGCCGCCACCCGGTCTATCTCTGGACCTTGCCCATGTTCCATTGCAACGGCTGGTGCTTCCCATGGACCATCGCCGCACAGGCGGGCACTAACGTGTGCCTGCGCAAGGTCGATGCCAAGCTCATCTTCGATCTCATCCGCCGTCATGGGGTGACGCACTACTGCGGCGCTCCCATCGTGCATTCGACGCTGATCAACGCGCCCGAGGAGTACAAGCGGGGCATCGAGCACAAGGTGTATGCCATGGTCGCGGCCGCCTCCCCGCCGGTGGCGATGATCGAAGGCATGGACCGTCTGGGCTTCGACCTGGTGCACACCTACGGCTTGACCGAGGTATACGGGCCGGCCGCGTTCTGCGCCAAGCATCCCGACTGGCAAGAGCGATCGCTGGAGGAGCGCGCCGAACTCAATTCGCGGCAAGGCGTTGCCTACATTCTGCAGGAAGATATGGCGGTGCTGGATCCCAAAACCATGCGGCCCGTGCCCTGGGACGGCGTGAGCATGGGAGAAATCATGTTCCGCGGTAACATCACGATGAAGGGCTACCTGAAAAACCCTGCGGCGACGACGGAGGCGTTCAAGGGCGGTTGGTTTCACAGCGGTGATCTCGCGGTCGTGTATCCTGACGGCTATGCCAAGATCAAGGACCGCTCCAAGGACATCATCATCTCGGGCGGCGAAAACGTCTCGTCGTTGGAAGTCGAAGACGCGCTGTATCGTCATCCAGCGGAGATGGGCGTAGCGTTGGTCGCGCGGCCGGACGACAAATTGGGCGAGACGCCGTGCGCGGTTGTCGAAC
>CAZILI010000340.1:0-4823 GCA_964539965.1 uncultured Burkholderiales bacterium
GCCCGGCACTCGCAGTATCATCGTGGCCGCGCATCCTTCCATCGTTCGGAGAACCCTCATGATCGACCTGTACACCGCTCCCACCGCCAACGGCCATCGCGCCGCCGTCATCTTGGAAGAATCAGGCTTGCCCTACCGCGTCCACAAGCTCGACTTGGCGAAGGGCGAGCAGAAGACTTCCGAGTATCTCAAGATCAACCCGGTCGGGCTGATCCCGGCCATCGTCGACCACGACGCGCCGGGTGGCAAGCCGCTCACACTCGCGCAATCGGGCGCCATCGTCCTGTACATCGCGGAGCGCATCGGCAAGTTCATCCCGACCGATCCGGCGGCCAAGGCCAAGGCGATGCACTGGTTCATGCACGCCTGCGTGGACTGCGCCGGCGCGTCCAGCAGCATTTTCTTCGCCACCAACACCATGCCGGACAAGACGCCCGCCAATCAGTCGTTCTTCGAAACGCGCTTGTTGCGCTTCTTGCGCGCTTGTGACTCGCAGCTCGGCTCGCGCGACTACTTGGCCGATGAATTGACCGTCGCCGACTTTGCGCTGTATCCCGTCTACGCGGCGCGCAAAGCCCTGGTCGAGGCTGCGGGCGACTTGCCGAACCTGACGCGCTGGGCGGCGCGCATGGCCGCGAGGCCGGGGGTGGCCAAGGGCATTACCGTGTCGGTGTGACCTTACCCCGGTAAGTACAGCCATGAAGCCCGCATCCAGATGCGGGCTGTAGTCCCATACCCCTGGTATCGCCGGGATCGATCGCTATTCGAGCGACTTCCACAAGTGCATCACGGCATAGGCGCGCCAGGGTCGCCACGCTTGCGCGAGTGCCAACACGCGACCGGGCGCTTTTTCGCCGAGCGCTTTCATGACGCCGTAGTCGGTGTGCGGAAACGCGTCCGGCCAGGCGAGCGCGCGCATGGCGATGTACTGCGCCGTCCACTCGCCGATACCCGGCATGCTCTTGAGCGCCGCGAGCGTGGCGTGGACGTCCGCACCCGGCAGCAAGCGCAACCTGCCCGCGTGCAAAGCTTGCGCGAGGGCGATGATGGTGCGAGCGCGCGTGCCGATGACTCCCAACTTCGCGATCGCATCGGGCGTCAGCACCGCAACCTTGTCCGCGGTCGGAAAGGCGTAACGGATCTCTGCGAACGGCGTGTCGGCCGGCTCGCCGAAGGCTTGCGCGAAGCGCCCAGCTAAGGTGCGCGCCGCGCGTACCGTGATTTGCTGGCCGAGCACCGCGCGCACCGCGAGTTCGAACGCATCGAATGCGCCGGGCAAGCGCAGCCCCGGATGGCGCTCGGCGAGCGGGCCGAGCGAGACAGCGACCTCCTGCGGATCGCACGCCAAATCGCATAGCCGCTTCACTGCAGCGAGCACTTGCGGCAGCACGTTGGCGAGCCCGGCCGAGGCACGCAGGCGCAAACGCGGCTTGCGCGGTATCGGCGTCACCTCGATCCAGCCGGTGTGCCGGATCGCTTGCGAGGCGAAAGTCACGCTGCGTCGGTACGCCGTCGAATCGACTGCTTCGACGCCGGCAATACTGCGATGCGCCAGGAAGCCGAGCAAGCTCGACCAATCGAGCGGCGGGCGGTACGCCAATTTTGATTCGAATACGTCTCCCGCCGCGAATTTCGCCTTGCGGCGCAGATCACTCGGGATCAATCGATAGCGCTGACGAAATACTTCGTTGAGACGACGCGGGCTGCCCAACCCGCTCGCCCGCGCGATTTCGTTCAACGGCAGGCGCGTATCGGTGAGCAGCCGCTTGGCGAGGAGCAGGCGCTGCGTGCGCGCGTAGTCGCTTGGCGTGACGCCGAACCGCGTCTGAAACACCTCGCCTAGATGTTCGTCCGTGACCGACAGGCGCTGCGCCAGGCCGGCGTAGTCGACCGGCGCCTCGTCGATCAAACTCGCGGCGGCTTGCGCCAGACGCGCACCCGCATCCGCGCTCGCATGGTCGGGCGCCAACTCGGGCCGGCAACGCAAACAAGGTCGAAACCCCGCCGCCTCGGCCGCCGCGGCACTGGGAAAGAAATGGCAGTTCTCGCGCTTGGGCGGCTTGCTCGTACAAACGGGCCGGCAATAAATGCCGGTGGACGAGACTCCCACATAGAGCCGGCCGTCCGAGCGCGCGTCGCGGCTGCGCAGCGCCTCATAGCAAGCGGCCAAGTCGAGTAACATGTGCGGCATTATGCTACGGCAACGGTCTTCGCACTCGCCGTTTTCGGCCATCACATCGACATCGCACCCCAGCGATGGATCGCACGCATGAGCGAACTGGTCGAGCGCATCGCGCGCCATGTTCTCACCACGCGCTTCGAGGATTTGAGTGCCGCCGCCGTCGTGGCGACCCAGACCTTCGCGCTCGACACCCTCGGCGTCACCCTGGCCGGCAGCCGAGCCCCTTTTGCCGCCAACGTACGCGGCGCGGCGCAGCGCTGGGGCGCCGGCGAGGAGGCGAGCGTGCTCGGGGGCGCGCTGCGCCTGCCGGCTCCCGCGGCCGCGTTCGTCAACGGCTATCAAGCGCATTGCCAGGAGTACGACTGCATCCACGAGCCTGCGGTCGTGCATCCGCTCGCCTCGATTCAGTCGGCCGCGTTCGCCACCGCCGAGCGCCGCGGCGGCGTATCGGGTCAGCAATTTGTGGCCGCATTGGCCGTGGGTGTGGACGTCGCCGCCTCGATCGGCATGGCCGCCAAGGCCAAGCTCGCGTTCTTCCGCCCTGCCACTGCCGGCGTGTTCGGCGCGACCGCCGCCGTCGCCAAGCTCGAAAACCTCGACCATGCACGATTTCTGGACGCGCTCGGCGTCGCTTACAGCCAAGCGGCGGGCAATATGCAATCGCACGTGGAGGGCAAACCCACGCTGGCCTTGCAGATTGCTTGCGCGGCGCGCGCGGCGGTCAATGCGGTCGACTTGGCGCAGGCCGGCGTCCCGGGTCCGCACGACGTGCTGGAAGGCCCGTTCGGCTACTTTCCGCTCATGGAGCGCGAATGGGACCCGGCCAAAGGCTTCGCCGACTTCGCAAGCACCTGGCGAATTACGCAAGTCAGCCACAAGCCGTTTCCCAGCGGGCGAGCCACGCACGGCGGTATCGACGGCATCCTCGCGCTGCGTGCGCGCCATGGCGTGCACGCCGACGATGTGCGACAGCTCACGTTGCGCGCCCCTCCCCTCATTCATCAACTGGTCGGGCGGCCGTTACTGTCCGACATGAGCGTCAGCTACGCGCAGCTGTGCTTTCAGTTCGTCGGCGCCCTCGCGCTGCAGCAGGGCACGGTGGACATTCCGGATTTCTCACCCGAGCGCCTGGGCGACCCCGGCTTGCTGCGCCGGGCCGAGCGAATCCGCGTGGTCATCGACGACAACCCCGACCCGAACGCCATGGCACCGCAGGAGGTCATCGCCACGCTCATCTCGGGCGCTGAATTGCGCGTCGCCGTGCCGCACGCGATCGGCAGTCCGGCCAATCCCCTCACGCGTGAACAACATCTGAACAAGTTTCGCCGCAATTGCGGCTACGCGGCGCCACCATTGGCGGCGGGCGCGGCCGAGCGGCTGATCGAGACGTTCGATCGCTTGCACGAAGTGGGCGACATGCGCAGCCTACGAGCGCTCGTGACCTCAAGTTAGGGGGGTATGCCTCTTGAAGCCTTGTACAAATGGCTTTAAACCACACTACTCCCTGCCGTACCGTCTATGCTGCACGCCGCGGCGGCCGTAGTGCCTCACTCTCCCGGCGCCACAAGTGCAGGGCGCGCCCCGCATCGTCGGTCACCCGCCAGGGCTGCATGATGCTTTGCCGCTCTTCGGCGGAAGCGAAGTCCGCCTCGCTCAACGGCACCCGCTCGGGAGGCGCGATGTCGCCGCCCGCGAGAAAGGTACGTCCCGCCGCCGGCATGGGGTTGGTGGTGCATACGTCGATGGCATCGATCATCGCCGGCAGCCAGTGGCCGCGCTTGGCAAACCGCGGCAAGTCGTCGGCGAGCTTGCGCAGTTTGTTGCGTACCGAATACACGCCGTGCAAGGTCTCACGATAAGCGTCGACAAACTCGTCCACCTCCGCGTGACGCGGCCGTACCACCAGTGAGTAACCGGCGAAATCGCGCAGCAGCGCGTGCGGCAAGAATGCGGGCTCAGCTTCGCTAGCGAGACGCTCAAAATGCGGCGTGCCCGGAATCGGCGTCTCGAAGCAAATGAAGGTCGGCACGTGGAGTCCGCACTCGTTCAACAACTGCGGAATGCGCCGGATGTAAGCGACGTCGTCGCTGCTAGGACTCACCATCAAGCCCGACACGATCAAGATGCCGTGCTCGCGGCAGTTCTCGATCGCGGCGCGGACCTTATGCAGCACGTTCTGATACTTGTGCATCGAAGCGATGGTGACGGGGTTGAAGCTTTCCAAACCGACGAACAGTGCGCGGCAGCCCGAGCGCGATAGCAAGCGCACCAAGTCGGGATTGGACACCACGTTGAAGGTCGCCGCGCCGTACCACTGCAACTTAAGCGGAGTGAGCGCCGCGCACAGCTCGCGCAGATAGCGCAAATTGCCGCCGATGTTGTTGTCGGTAAAGCCGACCACGCGGCGCTTGTAGGCCGGGACTTTGCCGGCCAGCATCGCTTGCCCGCGCGCGATGTCGCGCAGCACGCTGGCGACTTCGCGCGTGTGATGGCCCCCGCCCAAGCCGGTCAACACGCAGAATTCGCATGTGAAGGGGCAGCCACGCGTGGCCTCGAAGCACAACGGATGCGTCGCCTGCCCCACCATGAGATCGAAGCGCGGCACCGGCACCTGCGCCGCGTCGTAGCCCTCCGACAGATA
>CAZILI010000341.1:0-4817 GCA_964539965.1 uncultured Burkholderiales bacterium
CTCCACGCCCAATGCTCGATGGCCAAGCTCTATGCCAGCGAGATGGCGAACAGGGGATCGCGCACCTCGATCGCAAGCGTGTGTGGGTCGGTTGGCTGCATGTGAGATGTGGCGTGGCTCACAGCGCGCAAGCCCGGGTCCGCTTCAAGATCTCGGGATGGAGCGCCGCAGCGCGTGCAAACCTCTCGCCTCTGCACGCGCATCCCCTCGCGGGGCGGCGCGCGGGCACTCGGTGCAGCGCGTTGCGCGCGCTGCACAGGACGGTTAGTTACTCGCGCGCAGGAGCGGCTACTTTCCCGCCACTTGCGCAGGCGTGATGTTCACCCAAGCCGGCGAGACGGGTAGGCCGAGGCCGGCCGCCTGATCCTCGAAGGCGTTCTCCCCCAGGGCGATCTTCTGCACTTTGATGTTCGGATAGCCCGGGATCTCGATCGGATCGGTCGAGAAATACGGTGTGTCGAGCAACACTTCGCCGGGTTTGTGCGGGCGCTTTCCCTCGAGTATGTCGACGGCGACCTTCATCGCCTCGGCCGACAGCGCGGGCGAGTTCGAACCGAAGAAACAGTGCAAGTTTGGAGTCTTGGCGCACGTGACCAACGCGCCGTTGGAAGCGTAGCCGGTTACGATGGCCGTGGTCTTCCCCGCCTGCTTGAATGCCTGCCAGGCCGACGTGCCGACGTTGTCCGTAATGGCCGCCGCTAGGTTGGGATGTGCGGCGAGTATGCTCGCAACTCCGCTCTGCTCCGCGCCGGCGTTGAAGTTGCCGTTGAAGTAGCCCACGATCTTGATGCCCGGGTGCTTGCCGAGTTCCGCTTCATAGGCTTTGACCATGATCTGCGCGAGTGGGGCCGAAGGCAGGCCGCGGTCCACCGCGACCTCGCCTTTGCCCTTGAGCATCGCCGCCACCCAGGCGCCGACCACGTTCGGGATCACGTTCCAATTGCTTTGCACCTTGTAAGCGCACGGGGCGGTGACGATCTGGTCGAACGACAGGACGAGTATGCCCTCCTTGCAGGCTCGCGCGATGGTCTGATTGAGCGCCGTGCCCGAACCCGCGTCGATGAGGATGGCGTGCGGTTTGGCGCGGATCATGTTGTTCAGATCGTTGATCTGCGCCTGCACGGTGCTTTGCGAATTGACCACCTTGAGTTCCACCTTGCCTTGCAACGGCGGCAAGCCGGCGGCGACCTCAGCGGTCTTCACCATCTGAACTCGCCAATCGTTATCGATATAGTTGTTGGAGAGGTAGATCTTGTACGGGGGCTTCGCCGTTACACTCGGGTCGGCGGCGATGGCGGTGCCCAGTACTGCCGCGGACGCGATCGCCAGCGCGGTGAGTCGCAAGGTTCGATCTAAGTGACACATCGAGAATCCTCCTTAAAGTTGGTTTTGTCTGCCTCTAACCCTCCGACGGTAGCCGGATCGGGCAATCGTTCGCATCGTTTGGCACAGGGGCCACCCGTGGCGACCGCTTGTGCCGGACGCTATTATGCGACGATTTTCTTCCTAGGACCGGGAATATCGCGGCTGCCGGACGCGGGTACCGCGCGCGTCGTGGCGGCAACACTTGCGTCCGCCCAAGCACATCGCGCGGGCAGCGGCCGGCAGGGCAACGTTTGTTGGCGCCCTGCCGTTTTGTTACCATCGAGCCCAACCTCGAAGCAAGCAGGCTCGCCATGTTCGATCTGATCATCAAGAACGCAAACATCTACGACGGGCTGGGAAGCCCACCGCGGCACGGCAACATCGCGGTCGCCGCGGGCAAGATCGCCGCGATCGACGGGGAGGCGCTCGGCGCCGCCAAGCAGACCATCGACGCGCAAGGGCGCGCGCTCATGCCCGGCATCATCGACAGCCACACGCATTACGACGCGCAGATCACTTGGGACCCCATGGTCTCGCCTTCGCCCGCGCTCGGCGTCACCACCGTGGTGATGGGGAACTGCGGCTTCACCATCGCGCCGTGCCGCCCGCAAGACCGCGATCTCAACATGCGCAATCTCACCCATGTCGAGGGCATGTCGCTGGCCGCGTTGCGAGAGGGAGTCGACTGGCAATTCGAGACGTTTCCGCAATATCTCGACTTTCTCGAGCGCAACGGGGTCGGCCCCAACGTCGCCGCGTTCATCGGCCATTCTTCCGTGCGTACCTGGGTGCTCGGCGAGGACGCGCACAAACGCGCCGCCACGCCGGCGGAAGTCGACGCGATGCGGCGCGTCGTGCTCGACGGCTTGCGCGCGGGCGCGGTCGGCTTTTCGACCACGACGTCGTATCAGCACAACGGCGAGAACGGCATTCCCATGCCCTCGCGGCGCGCCGACGACGCGGAGATGCACGCGCTGGTGGGCACGCTCAAGGAGCACGGGCGCGGCGTGTTTATGTTGACCAAAGCCTCCGACACCAAGATGACTTGGCTCGAGTCGCTTGCGGCGACCGCGCAACGCCCGTTCTTAGTGGCGGCCATTCTGCACAATCCGCTCACGCCGGAAGAAGTCGTGGCCGACATGAGCGGCATCGCGGCGGCGCGCGGTCGCGGTCGCCCCATGTACGGTGCCGTGTCGTGCTGTCCGTTGCGCTTCGAATTCACCATGCGCGAGCCTTACGTGTTCGAGGCGCTGCCGTCCTGGCAGCCGGTCATGAAGGCGCACGGAGTCGAGGCCATGAGGGCCGTCTATCGCGATGCGGGCTTTCGCCAGGGCGTCAAGGACGCGCTCGATGTGCGCGCGCGACGACTGTTCACCGGCGATTGGAGCAAGGTACACGTGGCGCTGGTAGCCAAGCCGGAAAATAAGGCGTGCGAAGGGCGCAGCGTGGCCGAGCTTGCGCGTGAAGCCGGCGTGCATCCGTTCGACTGGCTGCTCGACTTCGCGCTCGACGAGGATCTCGGCACCATGTTCACGGCGGTGCTGCTCAATTTCGACGAGCCGGCGGTCGCCAAGCTGTTGACCGATCCTCATAGCCTGCTGTCGTTGTCGGATGCCGGCGCGCATCTGACGTTCCTGTGCGACGCCGGCTTCGGCCTGCACTTTCTCGGCAAGTGGATACGCGAGAAGCACTTGATGCCGCTCGAACAAGCGGTGCAGCGCTTGACCCACGCGCAGGCGAAGTTCTTCGGCATGACCGATCGGGGCTCGCTGCAGCCCGGCATGGCGGCCGACATGGTGCTGTTCGATCCGGATCGTGTCGGGCGCGGCGCCTTTGAGCGCCGTTTCGATTTGCCCGCCGGCAGCTCGCGTCTGTTCACCGCCTCGAAAGGTTTGCACGGCGTGTGGGTGAACGGCAAGCTGGTGGCCGACGGCGAAGGCCTGCGCGAAGACGCCGGACGCCCCGGTAAAGTGCTGCGCGAATTCGCCGCCTAGGCCGATCTCGCCTCCGTCGTGACCACCTCAGCAGACACGCACCGCCGTCGATTCCTGCTGCAAGGCATCGCCGGCGCGGCCGCGCTGGCCGCCGCGAGTTGTTCCACCCAACAAGAAAGGCGCGCGATGACCCCAGCCCGTGCCGGCGATCTCACCGACCTGACGGCGGTTCAAGCCGCCGCCGCGATACGCGCCGGAGAACTCAAATCCGAGGACTACGCCGCCGCGCTGCTGGAGCGCTGCCGCGCGTGGCGCGACTTGAACGCGTTCATCGCCATGGACGAAGCCGCGGTGATGGAAGCCGCCCGCGCCGCCGACAAGAAGCGGGCCGGCGGGGGCGCGCTCGGGCCGCTGCACGGCGTACCGCTGTGCCTTAAGGACAACATCGATACTGCCGCGCTGCCGACCTCGGGCGGCACTTCAGCGCTGCGATCTCACCGTCCGAAGGCCGACGCGCCGGTGGCGGCGGCGCTATTCGAAGCGGGGGCGATTCTGCTCGGCAAGACCGGCCTGCACGAACTCGCCTTCGGCATCACCAACAACAACGGCAGCTTCGGTGCCGTCAGGAATCCCTACAACAAGGCGATGATTCCGGGCGGCAGCAGCGGCGGCACCGGAGCCGCGGTCGGCGCGCGCATGGCCCCTGCCGGGTTGGGCTCCGACACCGGCGGCTCCTCGCGCATTCCGGCCGCGCTGTGCGGTATCGCCGGCATGCGTCCGACCGTTAGCCGCTGGCCGGGCCGAGGCATCGTACCGATCTCGCACACGCGCGACACGGCGGGACCCATGGCGCGCTCGGTCGCAGACTTGGCATTGCTCGACGCCGTTATCACGCGGGGCGAAACGCGCCTCGCGCCCGCTTCGCTTTCCGGTCTGCGCTTGGGCGTACCGCGCGGCTATTTCTACGAGAATCTCGACGCCGATCTCGCCAACGTGATCGAGTCGGCGCTCGGCAAGCTGAAAGACGCGGGAGCCGTGTTGATCGAAGCCGACATGGGCGACGTGGGTAAGCTGAACGAGCCGGTCAGCTTCCCCATCGCGTTGTACGAGTGCGCGCAAGACCTGCGGCGCTACCTGCAGGAAAGCGGCAGCACGCTCAAATTCGAAGAGCTGATCGCCGGCATCAAGAGCCCCGACGTCAAGTTCGTGTTCGAGAATTTCATCGTCGGGCCGAAAGCGATTCCGCGTGAGGTGTACGAGTCCGCGATCGGCCCGGGACGCGCCGCGCTGCAAGCGGAGTACCGCGACTACTTCCGGCGTCACGACCTCGCCGCCATGGTATTCCCCACCACGCCGCTTCCCGCCCGGCCGATCGGCGAGGACGTCGAGGTCGTGATCAACGGCAAGAAGTTCCCCACCTTTCCTACCTATATCCGCAACACCGATCCCGACAGCAACGCCGGCATTCCCGGGCTGAGCGTGCCGGTGGGCTTGACGCCGAACGGCTTGCCGGTGGGC
>CAZILI010000342.1:0-3047 GCA_964539965.1 uncultured Burkholderiales bacterium
CCGGCAGCGACATGCCGAGCGCCTCGGCGAGCGAATTCATGGTCGAGGCCGTGCCCATGGTGTTGCAGTGTCCGGGCGAGGGCGCGGAGGAGGCAACCAGTTCCACGAATTGCTCGTAGTTGATCTCGCCGGCGGCATACATCTGGCGCGCCTTCCACACGATAGTGCCCGAGCCGGTGCGCTCGCCGCGAAACCAGCCGTTCAGCATCGGCCCGCCGGACAGCACGATGGCAGGCAGATCGACCGTCGCCGCGGCCATCAATTGTGCCGGCGTAGTCTTGTCGCAGCCGGTAGTGAGCACGACCCCGTCGAGGAAATAGCCGTACAGCAACTCGACCAAGCCGAGATAACAGAGATTGCGATCCAGCGACGCGGTGGGACGCTTGCCGGTCTCTTGGATCGGATGCAAGGGAAACTCGAACGCGATGCCGCCCGCCTCGCGAATGCCTTCGCGCACGCGCTCGGCGAGGACCAGATGATGGCGGTTACACGGCGATAGGTCCGAGCCCGACTGAGCGATGCCGATAATGGGTTTGCCCGCTTGTAGCTCTTCGCGCTTGATGCCCCAATTCATGTAGCGCTCGAGGTACAGCGCGGTCATGTCGGGATTGTCGGGGTTGTCGAACCACTTACGCGATCTGAGTTGGACGGACGGGGCCTTCTTACGCTTCGTTGCCATGACGACTTTCTCCTCCGGGAGCCTGGGGTTACGCGATGAGCGGGGCCTCATTCTAGCCTGATGCGCAGCGTCGGGGAGCGACAAACGCGCGCTTTTGCGCGTGCACGCGGGCAGCGCCGCTACGCTCTCTTACTGGGCAGGGTAACACCGTGAAGCCAGCATGTGGATGCGGGCTTCAGCTTGATACCCCCAGACTTACCAGCGCGGCTCGCGCTCAGGCTCGGAGGTGATCTTGTGGATGCTCAAGTCGGCGCCGTCGAATTCTTCTTCCTGCGTGAGCCGCAGCCCGACCATCGACTTGAGTGCGCCGTATACGAGTACACCGCCTATCAGCGCGACCGCAACACCCAACACCGTGCCGGCAAGCTGCGCCGTGAAGGTCACCCCGCCCAGGCCGCCCAGGCTCTTGGCTCCGAAGATGCCGCAGGCGATGCCGCCCCAGGCGCCGCAAAGTCCGTGCAATGGCCACACGCCCAACACGTCGTCGATCTTCAAGCGATTCTGCGTCAGGGTGAACATGACGACGAACAAGACGCCCGCCACCGCTCCGACCGCCAGCGCGCCGATCGGATGCATGACGTCCGATCCCGCGCACACGGCGACCAGCCCGGCAAGTGGCCCGTTGTGCACAAAGCCCGGATCGTTCTTGCCAAACCACAGCGCGGCGAGCGTGCCCCCCACCATGGCCATCAACGAATTGGCCGCCACCAAGCCCGAAACCGCGTCTATGGTCTGCGCCGACATGACGTTGAAGCCGAACCAGCCGACCGACAGGGTCCACGCGCCTACCGCGAGGAACGGGATGCTCGAGGGCGGATGCGCCGAGATCGCGCCGTCCTTGCTGTAGCGCCCGCGGCGCGCCCCTAGCAGCAGCACGGCGACCAGGCCGATCCAGCCGCCCACGGCGTGCACGACCACCGAGCCGGCGAAATCGTGGAACTTCGCGCCCAACGCCTGCTCCATCCAGGCCTGCACGCCGTAGTGGCCGTTCCAGGCGATGCCCTCGAAGAACGGATACACCAGGCCCACCAGCAAGAAGGTCGCCGCCAACTGCGGATTGAAGCGCGCCCGCTCGGCGATCCCGCCCGATACGATGGCCGGCACGGCGGCGGCAAAGGTCAGCAGGAAGAAGAACTTCACCAGGTCGTAACCGCTCTTCTGCGCCAAGGTCTCGGCGCCGGAGAAGAAATTCACGCCATAGGCGACGCTATAGCCGACGAAGAAATACGCCACCGTCGAAGCGCAGAAGTCGGCCAAGATCTTCACCAGTGCGTTCACTTGGTTCTTTTTGCGCACGGTGCCGAGCTCGAGGAACGCGAAACCCGCGTGCATGGCCAACACCATGGTGGCGCCGATCAAAATGAACAAAACATCGGCGCCGGTCTTTAGTTGTTCCATCTTGGATGCTCCCCCTGCCTATTTTGGTGCGACATTAGCACCAATTCTTAGCGCGAGTAAACGGTCGCTCGGCGAAGGCAGCGCGTTTGCACGTCTGTTGCGCCGCGCTGGTGCATGTATCGCCATCCGCGAGAACAGGCGGGTCGGGCGATCGGGCGTACACCTTCGTTACAATACGGCCACGCTCAAATCTAGAGAAGCTCATGCCGAACGACGACTCGCAAAGGCCGCTTGCCAAACTATTTCAACCGCTCGACCTGCGCGGTGTTTGCCTGAAGAACCGCGTAGTGATCTCGCCCATGTGTCAATACTCGGCCGACGACGGCCGCGCCAACGACTGGCACCTGGTGCACCTCGGCCAATTCGCTACCGGCGGCGCCGGGTTGGTGTTTGTCGAGGCCACGGCGGTGCAGGAGCGCGGCCGCATCACGCACGGCGATCTGGGATTGTGGTGCGACGAACAGATCGCGCCTCTTCGCCGCATCACCGATTTCATACACGCCAATGCGTCGAAGGCGGCGATTCAGCTCGGCCACGCCGGACGCAAGGCGAGCATGCAGCGCCCTTGGTTCGGCAACGGACCGCTCGATCAGGCGGACTTCGCGCGCGGTGATCGGCCGTGGGAGACTTGCGCGCCGAGCGCCGAGCCGATCGGCGCGGGTTGGATCGTGCCGCGCGAACTGAGGCACGCCGACCTGCTGGAGATCGTCGCCGCCTTTCGCGCGGCAACCGAGCGCGCCTTGCAAGCGGGCTTCGATGTCCTCGAAGTGCACGGCGCGCACGGCTACCTGCTGCACAGCTTTTGCTCGCCGCTTACCAACAAGCGCGGCGACGAATACGGCGGCAGCCTGCAGAATCGCATGCGCTTTCCGCTCGAAGTGGTACGCGCGGTACGCGAAGTCTGGCCGCAGGATCGGCCGCTGTTCTATCGCGTGTCGGGCGTCGACGGCGGGGTCGGGGGGTGGGCGCG
>CAZILI010000342.1:3057-4815 GCA_964539965.1 uncultured Burkholderiales bacterium
GGATACGATCGCGCTCGGCAGCGAACTGAAGGCCCTCGGCGTGGACGTGATCGATTGTTCCTCCGGCGGCATCGCCGGCTCGGCCACCGCGGCGAAAGTCAAGCGTCAACGCGGTTTTCAAGTGCCGCTCGCCGAACGCGTGCGCCGAGAAGTCGGCGTCATGACGCAAGCGGTCGGCGTGATTCTGTCCGGTGCGCAGGCCGAGGCCATCTTGCAACAAGAGCAAGCCGATCTCATCGCAATCGGTCGCGAGGCGCTGTTCGATCCGCATTGGGCGGTGCACGCGGCGCTCGCGTTGGGCGCCGATCCGACGTTCGCATTCTGGCCGAAGCAGTACGGTTGGTGGCTCGAGGTGCGCAGCCGCACGGTCGAGCTGGCGCGCTAGCGCCGCATGGACGACGCGGTACGCGCAGCGGTGCCGGGCGCATCACGCACTGCCACTTTGCCGCGCAGCGCTTGGTTGCTGGTGGCCCTGCTCACCGCGGGTTGGGGGTTCAACTGGCCGATCATGAAGGTCGCGCTGCGCGAGTTGCCGCCGTGGACTTTTCGCAGCGTTTGCCTCGCCTGCGCGATGCTCACTTTGTTCGTCATCGCACGCGCACAGGGCCAGAGCCTGCGCCCACCGCCCGGCGCGTGGTTGCCCTTGAGCGTGGTCGCGCTGTGCAACGTCACCGCGTGGAGCCTGTTCTCGGTATACGGCATCAAGTACCTCGCCGCGGGCCGCGCCGCCATCCTCGCCTACACCATGCCCGCCTGGACCGGGCTGCTGGGCGTGTGGCTGCTGCGCGAACCGCTCACCCGCCGCCGCCTCTTGGGCCTCGCGCTCGGCATGCTGGGGATGGCCGCACTCATGGGCTCGGAGATGAGCCAGTTGCGCGCCGCGCCGATCGGCGCTCTGTTCATGCTGGGCGCGGCGTGGTCGTGGGCGCTCGGCACCGTCGTGTTCAAGCGCTATCCCATCGCCATGCCGAGCGCCGCGCTCACCGCCTGGACGCTGCTGCTGGGCGGCGCGCCGATTTGGATCGCCACCCCGCTCATCGAAGGCTACACGCTCAAGCCGCTCAGCCTATGGCCCACGCTCGCCACCTTGTACAACATGGTCATCGCGTTCAACCTCTGCTACTGGGCGTGGCAGAAAATCATGACGCGCGCCTCGGCCGGCGTGTCGGCGATGTCGACCTTGATGATCCCGGTGTTGGGGGTCTTAAGCGGCATGGTGCTGCTCGGCGAGCGGCCGGGCTGGCAAGAACTGGCCGCGCTCCTGCTGGTGCTAGGCGCGCTGGCGACGGTGCTACTGCCGAGCAAAGCCGCGCGCGGCTCGCCTGCCCGCTAACAGGATACCGCCCAGAGCGAGCAGCCATGCGCTCGCGGGCTCGGGGACGGCAGCGGCAAACAGCCGACCGAGGATGGCGTGCGCTTGGGTGGTGGGATGCACGCCGTCCCAAAATAGATAGCCGGCCGGATCTTGCGGGCATCCCGCGGTGGTCAGGCACGCTTCGCCTACGTTGGAAAAACCGAGGGCCGCCGGGTCGGCGATGATGTCGTTCAGCAGCCCGAACACATCGAACGGGATCAAATCCACTCCGTTGAATCCTTCCAGCGAGGCGATGACTTGCGCCAGACCGGTGTTGAAAATCTGGCTGAGCAAGGTGGCGCCCGCAGATGCTTGCGCGCCTTGATCGAGCAACGACGGTGTTTTGCCGAGATCGGGCATGTTGGGCACCAGGATGTGCCGCGCTCCCAACGAGGCGAGCGCGC
>CAZILI010000343.1:0-4804 GCA_964539965.1 uncultured Burkholderiales bacterium
AGAATTTTACCGCCGACGGTTGGCTGCGCACCGGCGACGTCGGCAGCGTCGACGAGCGGGGCTTTCTCAAACTGACCGATCGCTCCAAAGACCTCATCAAGTCGGGTGGCGAATGGATCAGTTCGGTCGACATCGAGAACGCCATCATGGGCCATCCCGCCGTGCAGGAGGCAGCGGTCATCGCCGTGCCGCATCCGAAGTGGGACGAACGCCCTCTCGCGGTGATCGTGCTCAAGCCGAACGCGCAGGCACGGGCCGACGATATTCGCGCTCACCTGGCGGAAAAGTTCGCTAAGTGGCAGGTTCCCGACGCCTTCGTGTTCGTGGATGCGATCCCGCGGACCTCGACCGGCAAGTTCCTGAAGACGAAGCTGCGAGAGCAATACCAGGACTGGAAGTGGTGAATCGGCGAGTCCGGCGGCCTCCGGCGATTTGAGTCGATGACGACACGCTATGGACTTTAACCTCACCGAGCAGCAGCGACTGATCCAAGCCCTTGCGCGACGCTTCGCGCGCGAGGAAATCTTGCCGCGCGCAGTGCAAGGCGACCGTGAGGCGCGTTTTCCGCTGGAGGTGCAGCGTAAGGCGCTGGAGTTGGGCTTGCTCAATCTCGCGATTCCCGCTACTTACGGCGGCGCGGGCCTAGGCGTATTCGAAGTTGCCTTGGTGACCGAGCAACTGGCGTGGGCGTGCCTGGGCTTTAGCGGCACACTCGGCTTGAATTCGGTCGTCATCGACGCCCTGTTGGTCGCGGCCAGCGAGCGTCAGAAAAGCAAATACTTCGCGCGCCTCTTGGCAGGGGAGTTCGGCGCCTATTGCGCGACCGAGCCCAGTGCCGGCTCCGACGTGGCGGCGATCGCGACACGCGCGATGCGCCGAGGGGAGCAATACGCCATCAACGGCAGCAAGCTGTGGATCTCGAACGCGCCGCTGGCGAGTTTCTTCATCGTCTTCGCCAAGACCGACCCGCAGGCGGGCCATCGTGGCCTGAGCGTGTTTCTAGTAGATCGTGAGATGCCGGGTGTGGCGGTCGGCTCTCCGCTCGGCAAGATGGGACAGAAGGCGGCCCCCACGGCGGAGGTCTTCTTCAACGACGTGACGGTGGACAGCGATGCGCTCGTCGGCGCCGAAGGCGAAGGCTTCAAGATCGCGATGCAGGTGTTCGACCGCTCGCGTCCTATGGTCGCAGCGTCGGCCGTCGGCCTGTTGCAGCGGTGCTTGGACGAATCTCGGCAATACGCCGCAACCCGGCATACCATGGGCAAGCCCATCCTCGAGCATCAGGCCATCGGGCACAAGCTCGCCGACATGGCGATGCGCACCGAGGCCGCGCGATTGCTCACCTATCAGGCGGCGTGGCTGTGCGACAGTGGCGAGCGCAACACCTTGCAAGCTGCCTACGCCAAGGCGTTCGCTGCCGACAGCGCGATGTGGGCAGCGAGCGAGACCGTGCAGATTTTCGGCGGCATGGGCTACAGCACCGAATATCCGGCGGAAAAATTGTTTCGCGACGCGAAGGTGCTGCAGATCTACGAGGGCACCAGCGAGATTCAGCGTAACATCATCGCGCGTGAACTAGGCCGGCAGTAGGCCGGAAACAAGACGGACAGGGCGGCCCCCTACCCGTTCAGTTGAGGTGTTGTGTTAGGGAACCTCTGAACCGGTCCATCATGAGCCGCGTTTTCGAATGCTGCTCAAAGGACTGATCGCTTTCGCCGCGTAAGCGGACATCCAGTTTCAGCAAGGAAGTCGGCACGCGATTTGTGACTTCGACATTCCCGCAGGCTAACCTTGCTTGCCCAAAAGCGGACGAACACGCTGAATACGGTGCTCCTGTCCCGACTTTCGCGAGTTTCGGATTTCGGGTGGGGCCCGCTGTTTGCGGGTCATTCATCCGGCGAGAAAGTTGCGCTAGTGGACGCCGCCTGCACGGCGTGGCGGCGCCCGCATGCGTGCTGAAGAAATCGCCGGGTTCGTAAGCGGAGAGCGGAGAAGTCAAGACGAAGTAGGCAATACCAAGCTCCGAGCAACAAATCAAGAAATGGCTCGCGGTCGAGCCATTTCGTTTTTGGCGCTGCCAACGTCGCGTGCTGATTGCGGCCTAGATAACCAACGCAGGTCGGTTCCTCGATCGTAACGCTTCACTTCTTCGTGCAGTGCCACAGGATCTGTTCACTTTGGGAAGACGCCTCGGCACGCCGCAGCCGGAGCAGCCATCCGACGCCGGATGATCTAGCTTGTGAATCGCCCCCGCAGCTGCGCCGGCACGATCGGGCAAAAGGTGGACGGGCGTTCGAACATCCGATGCCGATTTGCGCCCACGAGATCGTAACCCGCGTCACGCAAACGTTTCGGCACACACATCAGCAGCGCGCCAAATAGCCGCCATATCCCCCCGATACGACAGAGAACGTGAATCGCCGCATCGCTCTTCAGCAGCAACCGATCGCGTTGATCGGCGACGACGAAGCTATCGGGCAAGACACGGGCTGCCTCGGGTGACAACACCAATGGCGCGAACCCGACGCTTTGCAATGGTGCGAATCGAAAATGCTGCGCCCGATCTTCGGTTAACACAAAGCGCACCACACGATGGCACGACCCACACGCGCCGTCATAGTAGATCGTTTCCCCGCGCGTAGCACGTACCGGCGCGATCCACGCCGGATCGAACGTCAGCAGATGAAACAGCAGCATCCCGGCGGTCAGGTCAGCGAAGTTGAGCAAAAATAGGAATCCGAACTGCACAAACAGCATGGCGGCCCAAAGCCATGGTCGCAGCTTGCGCACCAGCGCGAGTGGGGCGAACAGCAGTTCCACCGACAAAATGAACCATGTGATACCGTGCAGCACGCCGTCGGGCAGCGATAAGAAGAAATGGCTGAGCAGCGTGTCGCGCGCCAGCGGGTTTTCCAGCACGTAGCGCACGGTATCGCCTGCTACCCATGAAGGCGACAGCAGCTTCGTGTAGCCGCTGTAGCTATACGACACGGCCAGCACGATCCACGTAGCCGCGAACAGGGCTGGCGGCATGCGCCAGTTCGGAGCGAGATCTTCTCTACGCCGGGCCTCAAGGGAGCCATAAGGGGCATGCGGCAAACAAGTAGGAAATATCAGCATCCACCCGACGTAAGGCAATGCGGGATTCTGAATCAGCGGGTTGCGACCGAACAAGCAAGCGAGCACGTACCAGGCCGCGAGCGCGGCAATGCGGTCGAAACGACCGAGCGCGAGCAATACTGATGCACCTGCTCCCGCACACAGCGATGCATAGACCATCGCCGGCCGGTCGAACACTGCCAAGACATTCGGAAACGCGCGCGCGAGCGGACTCAACTCCGCGTTCCCAAGCGTTCCTGAGGAGGAAAACATCTCCGCGGCCCAGGGCACGAGATGCGCGAAGTGCACGAATAGATACATCCCCAACAGAGCGCGGAAGATGCTGTATTGACCACCGGTCCAGGCGTTGCTCATAGGCTGCTCTCCTTCGGCGCCGCGCAAGTGATGGGAAACGAGAATTGCGCGTCAGCGGCCCGCGTCCTCGCGTCACGAGGCTCGACGCGCACGGTAAGTTGCGCCACGTCCTGCGCGCTTGGCAGCGCCAATTCGTTGCGCAGCACACCCGGTGCGCAACACGCGTACGGGCTGACGCTCGCGAGCATTGGGTGCCCCCCAGTCCTGGCGCGCCAGGAACGGGCCGCCGGCGATCGCCGCGCCGTATATGTTGCGGCGATTGTAGGGCCCTCGCACGTGGCTGTAGAGGCTTGGCGTCAACTGTACCGAGCGCAGCCCGCCGTCGGGCGCTTGCCACTCGACATAGAACTGCGCGGAAAATGTCTCCAAGCCGTCCTGCGCGGTGAATACCTTGGCGGCCGGAGAGGCGTGCAATGCGGCACCCACGCCTTTGATGATCCGGTTGCCGGTCAGATCACCGATCATCTGTACGTTGCCCAGCGCGACCAGCAGGGCCGAGAGAGCGGTGTGCGGCTTCATACGAAATCCCTTTTTGGTCCCGACGATTGGCTAGTAGCATGGACGTCGTGCGCCATCAGCATCGCTACTAGGTCGAGTTCACGATGCTCATCGAACCCGCAAGACGCGGGCGCGCGACGTGGATTCTCAAACGTGCCGAACAGCATGTCCCACAGCGGTAGGTCTGAGTAGTTGTTGCGATGCCGGTGGCGTTGGTGATGTACACGGTGCATCTCCGGGCGCTGGAATAGATAGCCGAGCCAATACGGCGTAGGCACGTTCCAGTGATAGAACAACTCGGCCAAGCCGGACAATGTCGTGGCGAAAACCGCTGCCGCGGGAGGCAGTCCGAGTAGCGCAAACAAAACCAACGCCGACAGCAAGCCATTCGCCAGGATTTCTAACGGATGCTTGTAGAAGCTAGTGATCAGCTCAATGCGTGCGGCGCTGTGGTGGAGTTGATGCAGCGTGCGCCACAGCCACGGTGATTCGTGGCGTGCGCGGTGCCACCAATAGTAGACGAAGGTCAAGACGAAGTAGCCGAGGATGCCGCCGCTGGCGACACTCAAATCGCCGGCATCGAACAGCGGGTGCAAGGCGAGCGCCTGCTCCCAATTGAGCGTTGCAAGAAAGGCGATCCCGGCCTGCAGGGTGGTCAGAGCGATGGCGCGCAGCCACCAATGCTTGCGCTGCGGGTCGCAACTCGCTCGCCAGCGCGCTTCGACAATCAGCATACAGAGCGCCGCGGTAAGCACGACGATGACGGGAAACATGGTGTGGTTCGTCTCTTGTTTGGTCTCGCCATCCTAGGTGCCACCTTCGGGCGGGTCTA
>CAZILI010000344.1:0-4801 GCA_964539965.1 uncultured Burkholderiales bacterium
ACCCGGCTCGGCCGCGTGCGCGTGTCGCTGCCGGAACTACCCGAAGCGAAACGCGAGCGCTACATGAGCGAATTCGGCCTGTCTGCCTACGACGCAGAGACCCTGACCGCCTCGCGAGAAATGGCGACCTACTACGAGGCCGTCGTGCAGGCGGTCGGCGGGGAAGCCAAGCTGTGCGCCAACTGGGTGATGGGCGAATTGTCGGCTGCGCTCAACGCCGCCTCGCTCGATATCGCCGACAGCAGAGTGCCGGCTGCACGGCTAGCGGGGTTGCTCAAGCGACTCACCGACGCGACCATCTCGGGCAAGATCGCTAAAGAAGTGTTCGAGGCGATGTGGAACGAAGGCGGCGAAGCCGACGCCGTCATCGAGGCCAAGGGTCTGCGCCAGATCTCCGACAGCGGGGCGCTCGAGCGGATTGTCGATGAACTCATCGCCGGTAATCCGGGTCAAGTCGAGCAATATCGAGCCGGTAAAGAGAAAGTCCTCGGCTTTTTCGTCGGTCAGGCGATGAAAGCGACGCACGGCAAAGCCAATCCTGCGCAACTCAATCAGATCGTGCGCGAAAAGCTAAAAGCGTAAGGGTCGGGGATTTCCCGCCTACTGCTTCGACACGAAGCGAGCGGTGCGCGCGCTGGTGCCTTCGGCATCGACGGTGCCGTCGCTGCGCAGCGGGCAACTCGCGCGGTTGGAGGAGAACTGGCCCAGCCGGTTACGTGAGCGCACGTCCAAGAACAGTTCGACCGGCTCCCGCGCGCGCGAGATTTCCGAGCCGACCAGATAGGCGCGCTCGAAGTTGCCCCCGGCGAGCGTAGGCAGCCACAGGTCGAAGCAGTTCTTGACCATGGCCTCGGTCGGCTTGTCGGGGATGGCTGCCTTGTAGACTTCCCTGCCTGCCTTGATGTCACGGAAGCGCAACTTATCCGATTCGAAGCGCGCCGCGATTTCGGTCTTTTCGCGCTCCGCCTGCCCGATCATGTTTTCGAGGCGCTTGCGCTCACTCTTGAGCGTTTCCAGATTCTGCAGCACCGCCTCGGACGGCGGCTTCGCGCCGCGTTCCTCGTTGGCCTTGAGCCGTGCTTGCAATTCTTCTTCTTTCCGGGTCACGATTTTCATCCGATCGGAGGCGAGCTTGATGCGTCCGTCCGGACCCTCCAGCGCCCGGTCGCGCGCCAAGTCGATCTCGCTCTCGTTGACGTAGGTGTCGAGCAGCAATTGGTTGCGCTTGCCTTCTTCGGCGTTGCGGCGCACCTCTTCGGCGCCGCGCTCGCGCTCGGCCTCGGCCGCTTTGAGTTGTTCACCGGTTTGCGCGGCTTCGGTCTTCTTGACGGTGATTCCCCGTTTGTTGAGCTGGCTGTTCGCCCGGTTCGAGTACTGCGGCGGCAGGGTATCGCTGTAGTGGACAACGCCTTTCTCGTCCACCCACTTGTACGTGCCGGCGGCCCCGCCGGATAGCGAGGCGAACATCGCCAGCGCAAACACGAGCGCGCTCGCCGCGTCGCCAACTGCGTCTATTGGGCCCTTATGCGTTTGCTTGTACGCCATACGCGCTTCGATACGCCTGGACCCGGGTTAGTTCCTGCGTGAGCGAGGAATCGGCCTGCAGGTAGGCAACCAGATCGTCCAAGGTCGCCACTTTGAGCACCGGAATGGAGAGCTTCGCTTCCACCTCCTGCGCCGCGGATTGATTGCTTTCCAGCCCCCGCTCCATGCGGTCCAGCGAGATGACCACTCCGGCAGGCACGGCGCCTTGCGAGCGTATCAACTCGACCGATTCTCGCACCGAGGTGCCGGCGGAGATAACGTCGTCGACGATGAGCACGCGGCCCTTGAGAGGGGCGCCGATGATGATGCCGCCTTCGCCGTGGTCTTTTGCCTCCTTGCGGTTAAAGGCGAATGGGACGCTGGTTCCCGATTCAGCGAGCGCGATCGCTACCGCCGCAGCCAGCACGATGCCTTTGTACGCGGGACCGAACAGCATATCGAACCCGATCGCGGCCGCGCCGATGGCGTTCGCGTAGAATTGCCCGAGCTTTAGCAGGGAGGCGCCGTCGTTGAACAGCCCGGCGTTGAAGAAGTAGGGCGAACGCCGGCCGGCTTTGGTGGTGAATTCGCCAAAGCGAATCACTCCACGCGCGACGGCGTAGGCGATGAATTCGCGCCGAAAGTCCTGCATTTGGATCGTGCCCTGCGAAAGAACTTGACAAGAGTATCACAAGTTGCTAAGGCGAAAGCCTTTTTTGCAAATCTTTGCATGCCCTGCAAGGCTTTGATCCGAGACCGGTTTTGCGCGTCATTACCCTCAACGTGAACGGCATCCGCTCGGCGGCGGCCAAGGGTTTGTTAGCCTGGCTCGCGCGTCAGAAAGCCGATGTCGTCTGTCTGCAAGAACTCAAGGCGCACGATGCCGACCTGACGCCCGCGCTGCGCACGCCCAAGGGCTACCAGGGCTACTTTCACCACGCCGAAAAGAAGGGCTACTCCGGTGTCGGCATCTACACGCGAGTCACGCCGAGTGGCGTGAGTTCGGGGATCGGCATCGCCGACATCGACGCCGAGGGCCGTTATCTGCGGCTCGACTTCTCGGGATTGTCCATCGTGTCGGTGTATCTGCCTTCCGGTTCTTCGGGCCCCGAGCGGCAAGCGGCGAAGTTCAGCTTCATGCAGCGCTTCCTGCCGATACTGCAAGCGTTGCGAGGAGAAGGCCGCGATTTCATCTTGTGCGGAGATTGGAACATCGCCCATCGCGAGATCGACCTCAAGAACTGGCGCTCGAACCAGAAGAACTCCGGCTTTCTGCCCGAGGAGCGAAGCTGGCTCACCCGCGTGTTCGACGAATTGGGTTGGGTGGACGTGTTCCGCCGCCTCAATTCGGCGCCCGAGCAATACACCTGGTGGTCCAATCGCGGACAGGCGTGGGCCAAGAACGTGGGCTGGCGCATCGACTACCAAATCGCTACACCGGAGATCGCTGCACGGGCGCAGGCGGTGGCGATCTACAAGGCGAAGCGCTTCTCGGATCACGCTCCTTTGAGCGTCGACTACGACTACACTCTTGCCGGCGCAGCCGCCTCCTCGTCGACGCCTGCCGCGGCGAGCATGCGGCGCACGGCGGGGAGCAGTAAATACGCCGGAAAGGCGAGAAAGAAAGTCAAGAAGAAGTAGTTGGCGTAGCCCATTTCCTGCGCACCGATGCCGCCGGCGAAGCCCGCGAGCGAGCGCGAGAAGGCGAATATCGAGGAGAGAATCGCATACTCCGTGGTTGCGCGCCCCTTGTTGACGATCGCCATCAGAAACGCGAGGAATGCGGCGCTGCCCAGTCCGCCGGTAAAAGACTCGATCGCGCTCGCCGAGTACATCATGAGCTGGTGCTCGATGGCGATATCGCTGCCCTGCGGCTGAAGCGGAATGAGAGCCGCCACACCGGCATAACCGAGGTTGGACACGGCCTGCCACAGCCCGAGCACCCAAAGGGCCTTGAACACGCCGACGCGGTCGACGTACCACCCGCCCACCAGCCCGCCGAAGATTGCCAATCCCAAGCCGATATTCACCGACACCAGGCCGATCTGCTTGTTGCTGAAGCCGCTGTCCACCCAAAACGGCTTGACCATAAAACCCATGGACGAGTCAGCGAGCTTGAACAACAAGATGAACAACAACACCGGAACGATGCCCGGTCGTGCCAATAGTTCGATGAGCGCGCCGAACACCGGTCCACGCGCTAGCTGCGAGGCGTGCATCTCGGCTTGCGGTGAGGAGCGGCGCAGCGCCGAGCGCACCAACAGGGCCGCCACCAGCATGGCGGCCACGGGGACGCCGGCCTTGAACCACCATCCCGATTTAACGGTGGAGATGGCGTCGATCTCGATCACCCCGGCAACCGGCCAGGCCAGTCCGATCACGAACAGCGTGAGTGCCGCGATCCAACGCGGCTCCTGTCGCAGCACGGCGAACTCGCTGCCGCCGCCGCTTTCGCGCGGCCGCCCCACAGGGCTGAGCCGTGGCGCAAACAAGACGAAGGCTGCCAAGGCCGCGAGCAAGATCGCGGCGCCGAAATAGGCCGAACGCCACCCCACCTCGTCGGACAAGTACAGCACGCCGCCGGCGCCGAGCATGCCGATGCGGTAAGCGCCGTTGCGCACGCCGTTGGCCAGCCCGAGCTTGTCGTGTCCCAATAGCTCGATGGTGTAGCCGTCGGTGGCGATGTCATTGGTGGCCGACAACAAGGTAAACGCGCCGATGGCGAGCCACACCCACGGCCCGAAGCCCGCTTGCGCGGCGAAGGCCAGCATCACGCCGCCCATGGCTAGGTCGCAAGCGGCCATCCAATACCGATGCCCGCGCGCC
Source organism: uncultured Burkholderiales bacterium (assembly GCA_964539965.1). GTDB lineage: Bacteria > Pseudomonadota > Gammaproteobacteria > Burkholderiales > JALYOK01 > CAZILI01. The sequence goes on from CAZILI010000344.1 coordinate 4,351, forward strand.
GCTTCCACCGCCGGCGCCCAGACGAACTTGAGTGTCCACGCCAGGCCGAGCAGGCTCAATAAGCCGATCTTCGCCAGCTCGACGCCTTGTTGACGAAAGTAGACCGGAAAGATGTCGTAGAACGCGCCGAGCGGAAAGCCTTCGGCGAAGTACAGTAGCGCGATCCAGGCGAGCTTCGAGCGGGAGGGTTTGCCGCCTGTCGGTGCGGTCGCGAGCACTGGGCGATCAGCCCTGTATGCGATACACGGCGATCTCGCCGAGAAGATTCGGTAGATGCGTCACCGGCGCACCGCCGCGCAGCACCACGCGTTCGGCGATGCGGACGGCGAGCTTGACGCACAGAATTTCGAAATCGTCGAGTGTGCACAAGTGCACGTTGGGCGTGTCGTACCACTGGTACGGCAGCGCCCGCGACACCGGCATGTGTCCGCGCAGGATATCCAGGCGATGG
>CAZILI010000345.1:0-4792 GCA_964539965.1 uncultured Burkholderiales bacterium
TTGTCTAGGAAATAGCGATCGTGGGTGACCGCGATCACCGTGCCCGGATAGCGCTCGAGAAACTGCTCCAGCCACTGCACGCTCAACGCGTCGAGGTGATTGGTCGGCTCGTCCAGCAACAGCATGTCCGGCGCCGACAGCAGCAGGCGGCACAACGCCACGCGGCGGCGCTCGCCGCCGGAGAGCTTGCTCACCTCGGCCTCCCAGGGCGGCAGGCGCAGCGCGTCGGCGGCGATCTCCAAGCGCCGCTCCACCTCCCAGCCTTGAATGGCATCGATTTGGGCTTGTAGTTCGCCTTGCTCTTCCAGCAGGCGGTTCATCTCGTCGTCTTCCAGCGTCTGGGCGAAGCGCTCGCTGATGGCATTGAAGCGCGTTATCAGCGCGAGGGTCGATGCCACGCCCTCCTCCACGTTGCCGCGCACATCCTTGGCCGGATCGAGCTGTGGCTCTTGCGGCAAGAAGCCGATGCGGATGTCCGGTTGCGGTATCGCCTCGCCTTCGAACTCGTTGTCCACCCCCGCCATGATGCGCAGCAGGCTCGACTTGCCGGCGCCGTTCAGGCCGAGCACGCCGATTTTGGCGCCGGGAAAAAACGACAAGGAGATGTTTTTCAGTATCGTGCGTTTGGGCGGAACGACTTTGCCCACCCTGCGCATGGTGTAGACGTATTGGGCCATGAAAAGGAGCCCGGCGAGCGCCGCGCTGCACTGGATCGAAGCGCGCCATTATGCAGCATCGCACGCGCAGATGCACGGCAGCCGTGTATAAAGAGCGCATCGGCAGTGTCGCCGCACTCTACGCTAAGCAGATGATCGCCGTAATCTTCGAAGTCTGGCCCAGCGTGGGCCAAAAAGAGACCTATCTACAGCTTGCCGCCGAGTTGCGCGCGCGACTCCAGGGGTTTGACGGATTTATCTCGATCGAGCGATTTCAGTCGCTATCCGATCCGGACAAGCTGGTGTCCTTGTCGTTTTGGCGTGACGAGGCAGCGGTTGCGGCGTGGCGCAACGTCGAGCAGCACCGCGGGGCGCAAGCGCGCGGTCGCGCCGGCGTGTTTCGCGACTACCGCTTGCGGGTGGCGAGTGTGGCGCGCGACTACGGCATGAAGGAACGCGAGCAGGCACCGCCGGATAGTCGCGCCGCATTGCTCTAGCGCCGCCTCTCTCGGGTACTGTCCCTAGTACCGCGCTGTACGCCGCGCCCACACTAAGGTTAAACGACCATACCCTTCGGGGTAAAGGCCGGATCCGGCGGCAAAACGGCGGCTACGATTTCTCCATCGGCAGTTTCGCCTTGCGCCAAGCGTTCATGCCGCCCCTCACGTTTTGCATCTGCGTGAAGCCCTGCTTGCTCAAAATGCGTATCGCTTGCATGGAGCGCACACCCGAGCCGCAGATGACCAGCATGGGCTTGTCTTTCTGTCCGTCGAGTTCGGCCGCGCGCTGCTCGAGCTGTCCGAGCGGAATCAGCACGGCGTCGACGATATGGCCGTCACGAAACTCCGAAGGCTCGCGTACATCCAGCACGAACACTTTCTTGGCGATTTGCTCGGCCGCCTGTATCACGTCGATCTCGCCCCCTGTTTGCGTGCGGGCCGGCAAGCTCGCGACGGTCAAGGCGAGGCCGAGCAGCGCCAAGTAGGCGAAGCTTGAGAAATGCGGTTGATTGCGAACGAACGCAAAGTGCATGGTCTAACTCCCGGTCTCACGAAAGACAAGTCAGGAAAAAAGTGTACGCCTTCGAGCGGCCCGACAAAAGCACCGCCGTGCTCCTGCGGTAATATGCAACAAATCTGCACAAACCGCCGACCGATGGATACTCGCCCAGAGAAGCTCGCCCCGATCACGTCCTACTCGGCGCTCGCCCACTATCACGCCGACCCCGCGCAGCGGCCCGGTTTCGTGCGGTCCCTCTTCGACGAGTCGGCACAGCACTACGACCTGGTCAATCGCGTGCTGTCATTCGGCTCCGGCGCCTGGTATCGGCGACGGGAGCTGCGCGGCGCCGGATTGCGCGCCGGCATGCGTGTGCTCGACGTGGCGACCGGAACGGGGTTGGTGGCGCGCGAGGCGGTTAAGCTCACCGGCGATGCGCGATACATCACCGGGTTGGACGTGAGCCTGGGCATGCTCGCGCAACTGCGCGGCCGGCTGCCGATTCGACTCATCCAAGCCCACGCCGAGCGATTGCCCGCTGCCGATGCGTCGTTCGATTTTGTCAGCATGGGCTACGCGCTGCGCCACATGTCGGATTTGCACTCGACATTCGGCGAGTTCCTCCGAGTGCTCACCCCCGGCGGCACTTTGGCCATTCTAGAGATCGGCCGACCGCGCTCACGTCTCGGTTATCGGGTCGCCAAGGCATATCTCGACGGCGTCGTGCCTTGGTTGACGCGCATGACCACCGGTTCGCAACGCGCGCGCACCTTGATGCATTACTACTGGGACACGATCGAGCACTGCGTGCCGCCCGAGGCGATCGTCACCGCCATGAACACCGTGGGTTTCGCCGACGCCCGCTTGCGCGAAGAATTCGGCCTGTTTCGCACCTACTTGGGCAGGAAGCCAGCGGCCGGCTGATGGTCGGCCGTCTTATGCTTGTGCGAGCGGCCCCCATGCCGGCGCGGCAATGAACGCCTGCGGGCGCGCGATGCCGAAGCCCTGCGCGTAGTCGACCCCGATCTCCTCCAGCAGTGCCAATGCGTGCGGCGTCTCGACGCACTCGGCGATGGTCCGAATACCCATCACGTGACCGACCCTGTTGATGGCGTCGACCATGGTGCGATCGATCGGGTCGTCGGTTATATCGCGCACGAACGCGCCGTCGATCTTCAAGTAGTCGACCGGCAAGTGCTTCAAATAGCCGAATGAGGACATGCCGCTGCCGAAATCATCGAGCGCGAATCCACAGCCGAGCGCGCGCAATTCGCCGATGAAGTGCGCAGCGTTGGCGAAGTTGGCGATGGCGGCCGTTTCGGTGATTTCGAAGCAGATGGCCGAGTGCGGCACCCGATGGGCATCGAACTGTGCGCGCACGAATTCGAGAAAGCCGTCCTCGCCCAGCGAGTCGCCCGACAGGTTCAAGAACCATAACGGGTCCGCGCCCTTCTCGCTTCGGGTCAGCGCTGCGAAATGCCGAAACGCCATGCGCACCACCATGCGATCGACCGCCGGCATCAGGTTGTAGCGCTCAGCCGTCGGGATAAAGGCCATGGGATCGACGATCGCTCCGCTCTCGTCGATCATGCGCACCAGCAGTTCGCGATGCGGCGCTCGTCCCCGCACCGCCTTGATCGGCACTACATCCTGCGCGTACAAGCAAAAGCGGTCGTCGTCCAGGGCTTTGCGGATGCGGCCCACCCAGTTCAGCTCGCCCTGGCGCGCCACCACCTCGCGGTCGGCGGGCTGATAGGCGTGAATGCGGTTGCGGCCTTTCTTCTTGGCCACGTAGCAAGCGTCGTCGGCCGCCCGCATGAGTTCGATTAGGCCCAGCGCATTGTCGCGAAAGGCGACCAGTCCGATGCTGACGCCGATCTTGAATATCTTCTCGTCCCACAGGAAGCTGTAGCCCTGAATGGCGCGCAACAGATTTTCGGCAACCCGATCGGCGGGTGCGGGCGGGCAGTTCTCCAGCAGCACGGCGAATTCGTCGCCGCCCAAGCGCGCCACGCTGTCCCGGCTGCGGATCTCGGCCCGCAGCACGCCGGTGATCTGGCGCAGCAGCTCGTCGCCGGCGGCGTGACCGCAGGTGTCGTTCACCACCTTGAAGTGATCGAGGTCCAAGTACAACAGCGCGTACCATTTCGGCTCCTGCGCCGTGCTCGCGAGCGCGTGCTCGAGCCGGCGCTCGAACTCACGCCGCGTGATGAGGCCGGTGAGCGCGTCGTGGCGCGCTTGGCGCAGCTCTTCGCGCGCCTCGTCCAAGCTGACCGCGGCGTACGCGACCTCTTGCTGCAGGGCGTTGAAGCTGCGCGCCATCTCGCCGACTTCATCGCCCGAGTGCACTTCCACCGGGGCGATCTCCACACGCGCATGCGCGGCGTCTAAGTCGCCGCGCCCGAGCGCGCGCAGCGCTCTGGAGAAGCTCGCCATCGCACCGCTCGCGAGCGCGCCGGCGGCTTGCGATACCTGCGTCATTGCGTGTGCGATGATGCCGGGCAGCACCAGGCCGACGGTGATGCTCAACATCGCCACCGCGACGAAGATATCTTCCAACAGCACCACCAGCGGTCCGCCTTGGTCCGGCAGGTTCGATACCGCCAATAGATAGCCTGCCCCGTCCAGCGCCAACACCAGCAGCATGGCGCCCGTCAACTTGATGTGCAGGGTGTTGGCTATCCCCGGCAGACCGGCGCTTCGGCGATCGCGGAACTTGCGCCAGACATACAGCGCCGAACCGGAGTATGCGAACAGCACGCCGATCAGCACCGTCTTCATGCCGAACTGCTGAAACCCCAACACCGCCGACACGCCCCACACGGCGGCGGCGAACAGCCCGAGCCCGATGGTGCCGCGCGGCGCGCGATAAGGACGCTCGAGGTGCGGCTGATTGCGCCGCAGCAGCCACACCGCCACGTTCGGCAGACAAATGCCGATGAGGTAGGTGAAGTTGGCGGCGGCGACCAGCCAGATCGGATCGCCCAGCAGCAGAAACCAGATCGCCATGCCGGCGGTGAGCGCGGTGGCGACCCAGGGCACGTCCAAGCGCGAGCGGCGCTCGAGTAAGCGCGGCAGCAGGCCGTCCTCGGCCAATTGCGACATCGTGCGAGCGGCGCCTGCGAGCGGCTGCAAGG
>CAZILI010000346.1:0-598 GCA_964539965.1 uncultured Burkholderiales bacterium
ACGACGTGGTGGTGAAATCGGACGGCTCGATTTGGTTCACCGATCCGCCGTTCGGGCTGCTCGGCTACTACGAAGGCTATCTCGCCCAGCAGGAGTTGCCGATGAACGTGTACCGGCTCGATGCGGCGAGCGGCGAATTGACGGTGGTCGAAAGCGAAGTCAACCGGCCGAACGGGCTGTGTTTCTCGCCCGAGGAGTCGCGACTGTACCTGGTCGAATCCGGCAGCGTGCCGCGCAACGTGTATGTCTACGACGTGGTCGACGGCGGCAAGCGGCTCGCCAACCGGCGCAAGCTCATCGACGTCGGCTCCGGCACGCCGGACGGCATGCGCTGCGATGTGGACGGCAATCTCTGGATGGGATGGGGCATGGGCAACGCGGAGTTAGACGGTGTAGCGATTTTTAATCCCGAGGGGCGGCTCATCGGCCGCATCAACCTGCCGGAGCGCTGCGCCAATCTATGCTTCGGCGGCACCTATCGCAATCGCCTGTTCATGGCCGCGAGCAAGAGCGTGTATGCGCTGTACGTCAATACTCAGGGCGCTCCGGGCGGCTAGCGATTTGTGCGGTGCGCAGGGCGCACCCTACGGCCGAGCCA
>CAZILI010000346.1:698-4792 GCA_964539965.1 uncultured Burkholderiales bacterium
TCTGTCGCGTCATCGCGCGTAGGGTACGTCCCACGCACCACTCCGTGGTTATTCGATGCGCAGGGCGCACCCTACGGCCGAGCCATCTGTCGCGTCATCGCGCGTAGGGTACGTCCCACGCACCACTCCGTGGTTATTCGGTGCGCAGGGCACACCAGGGGTACATTACCCGGAAGCGCCCTTGCTGACGTGCACCGAGCCGCGTGAGAGAGAAAAGAAAATCGCCGGCACGCACAACGCGACGGCGATGAGATAGCTCAAGCGTATCGCCGCCTGCAGCGCCGGATAACGCTCGGGCGTGATGGCGACCGGGCCGAGCAGCAACGCGAAGGCGAGCGCGATCACTCCCATGCTGCACAACTGCCCCAGCAGACGCATGGTGGCGACTTTGCTGTTGGCGCTGCCGTAGTGGCGCTTGTCGACCGAGCTCATGATGGCATTAGTGTTGGGCGCGGAGAACAAGCCAAAGCCGAGCCCGATCATCACCAAACCCGCAATCAACACGGCGATATGGCTTTCGGGCGTAAGGCTAGCGAGCGTCATCAGTCCGAGCACGGCGCACATCATGCCGGCCGAGGCGAGCCAGCGCGGCTCGACGCGGTCCGACAGCCGGCCGGCAAGCGGTGAAAATAGCGCCATGGTGAGCGGCTGCGACATCATGATCAGGCCGGCCTTGCCGGGCGCCAGCGCGTGCAGATACTGCAAGTAGAGCGCGACCAACACCACGTTTGCGTAGGTCGCCGTATACATCAAGAACGCGGCCAGACAAGATAGGCCAAATACCCGATTGGAAAAGAACAAGTTCAAGTCGAAGATCGGATGCTCGACCTTGCGCTCGTGCGCGACGAAGGCGATCGCGGCCAAGCCGGCCGGCACCAGCACGAGCCAGCCGCGTGCGTCCGGCAGGAGGGACGAGCCGCCGATCAAACCGGCAAGCGCCAGCATGTACAAGCCGGTGCCGATGGCGTCCAAACTCGTCGCGTGCTCTCCTTTCCATTCGCCTTTGACACGTAGGATGCCGACCGCCAGCACGACCAGCGAAAACGGCACTTGAATGAGCAAGCAGGCGCGCCATCCGCTCACCTCCATCAGCCAGCCGCCCAAGGCCGGACCCGCCGTCAGGCCGAGGTAGACGCTGGAAACCGTCAGGCCGATGGCATGGCCACGGCGTGCGGGCGGGAACACCGACGACACGATCGCCATCTGCGTCGCATAGATCGCCGCGGTGAACACGCCTTGCGCAAAGCGCATCGCGAGCAAACTCGCGCCGTTGGGCGAGGCCGCCGCCAGCACGGTCGTCACCATCACGCCGGCGGCGCCGATGAGAAAAACGCGCTTGCGCCCGCTCATGTCGGCGAGCCGGCCGAACAGCAGCACGAACATGGCGCTCGCCAGCAAAGAGGCGAGCGGCACCCAACTCAGGGCGATCGCCGTGAGATGCAGATCGTGCGCCATGGCGGGCAGCGCAACATTGGCAGCCGATAGCATGAGCGGCGTGCCGAAGGCGCTCAGCCACACCATCAACAAAGCCGCGCGCTGCTCGGGGGTGCTGGTTTCTGCCGGGGTCATGCTCGAAGTGCGTAGCATTGTGCTGCCATATACGCGATATTGCTCGCGAGCGTCAAGGCTCCTACTATCGAGGGCGCCGACCGGCAGGCCCTGCAACGCGCTTGCCAAAGTAAGAGCAACGGACCGCCGCACGGCGCCAACGGAGAAGCAACGCATGCCGCACACACTCAAGTCGAGGATCCTGCTCGCCGCTTGTCTCTGCCTCGCCTCGGCGAGCGCCGTGGCGCAAGAAAAAATCTCCGACGAGGTCGTCAAGATCGGCGCCATTCTGGACATGAGCGGGCCGTACGCCGACCTGACCGGTGAGGGCACCGCCACCGCGATCCGCATGGCCGTGCAGGATGTCGGCGGCAAAGTGGCCGGACGGCCCGTCGAAGTGCTGGTCGCCGATCATCAAAACAAACCGGACATCGCGGCCAACAAGGCGCGCGAATGGTTCGACCGCGAAAAGCTCGACGCCTTGATGGACGTCGCGGCCTCGGCGCCGGCGCTGGCGGTGGTGGAGATCGCCAAGGCCAAGAACCGCGTGCTGATGCTGAACGGCCCGGGCACGACGCGGCTCACTAACGAAAACTGCTCGCCGGTCACCGTGCACTACACCTTCGACACCTACGCGCAGGCGCACGGCACCGGGGCGGCGGTGCTCAAGCAAGGCGGCGACACATGGTACTTCGTGTCGGTCGATTACGCGTTCGGCCACTCGCTCGAATCCGATACCGGCGAGGTAGTGCGGGCGGCCGGCGGCAAAGTGCTGGGGGCGGTGCGTCACCCGTTGGGCACGCAAGACTTCTCGTCTTTTCTGCTGCAAGCGCAGTCCTCGGGCGCCAGGGTGATCGGCGTGGCCAACGCCGGCGCAGACCTCATCAGCACGGTGCGCGCCGCCAATGAATTCGGCATCACGCAATCGGGCAAGCAGCAGTTGGCGGGGCTATTGGTCTTCATCAACGACGTGCATGCGCTCGGGCTCAAGGTCGCGCAAGGGCTGCTGCTCACCGAGGCGTTCTATTGGGATCAAAACGAGGCCACGCGCAAATGGTCGCAGCGCTTCTTCGACAAGATGCACAAGATGCCGAATTCGATCCAGGCGGGCGTCTACTCTTCCACGCTGCACTACCTTCGGGCGGTCGAGAAAGCGGGCACCGACGAGACCGGCGCCGTGATGGCCGCCATGCGCGCGCAGCCGGTGAACGACTTTTTCGCCAAGAACGGCAAGATTCGCGAAGACGGCCGCATGGTGCACGACATGTATCTGTACCAAGTAAAGAAACCGTCGGAGTCGAGCAAGCCCTGGGACTACTACAAGCTGGTCTCGGTCATTCCGGCCGATCAGGCGTTTCGCCCGCTGGCTCAGAGCACTTGCTCGCTCGTGCGCTAGCGCGTTCAGGCGGTGCGTGCCCAGACATACCGGGCTCCCGCCAATCGGTACGCAGGGTGCACCCTATCGCTTCCCCAAGGCTTGTTTCAACGCCATCGCCAAGGCGCCCTGCGGCTCGGGCTCGCGCGCTGGGCGCGGCTTATCCTGCTTGTGCGCGGCAGGCGCACGCGGCTTGGCCGCCGGCGCCGGGCGCCGCGCGCCCGACTGTGCCGGGCGGGGCGCCGGGGCCGGTTTGGGCGGCGGATCGAGCTTCATGCTGAGCGCGATGCGGCGGCGCTTCTCGTCGACCTCCAGCACCTTCACCTTCACTAACTCACCCGCCTTCACCACCTCGCGCGGATCCTTCACGAATTTGTTGGCGAGCGCGGAGACGTGCACCAGCCCATCTTGATGCACGCCGATGTCGACGAAGGCACCGAAGTTGGTCACATTGGTGACGATGCCCTCCAGCAGCATGCCGGGCTGCAAGTCTTTCAATTCCTCCACTCCCTCGCGGAACGCGGGAGTCTTGAATTCGGGGCGCGGATCGCGGCCGGGCCGCTCCAATTCCTTGAGGATATCGCGCACCGTCGGCAGGCCGAACTGCGCGTCGGTGTAGCGCTCCGGATCGAGGCTTCCGAGTAGCTCCCGGTTGCCGATTAAGCTCGATACCTGCGGGGCGGCCGCTGCGCGGGCGGCGATATCGGCCAGGATGCGCTCCACCACCGGGTAGGCCTCCGGATGCACGGCGGAGGCGTCCAGCGGATTGTCGCCGCTCATCACGCGCAGGAAACCGGCCGCCTGCTCGAACGCCTTCGGCCCCATGCGCGGCACCTCGCGCAACGCGGCGCGGTTAGCGAACGCGCCGTGCACGTCGCGATGGCGCACGATGTTCTCGGCGACATTCGCCGACAAACCCGCCACGCGCGCAAGCAGCGGCACGGAAGCCGTGTTCACATCCACACCCACGGCGTTCACGCAATCTTCCACCACGGCGTCGAGCGACTTGGCGAGCTTGCCTTGATGCACGTCGTGCTGATACTGCCCCACACCGATGGCGCGCGCTTCAATCTTCACCAGCTCGGCGAGCGGGTCCTGCAGGCGGCGCGCGATGGACACCGCGCCGCGCAGGCTGACGTCCAGTTCCGGAAATTCCTTGGCCGCAAGCGCG
>CAZILI010000347.1:0-4790 GCA_964539965.1 uncultured Burkholderiales bacterium
CCACCTCGAGCAATTCCTCGTCAACTGGCGCACCGGCCGCGTGACCGCCACCGGCACGCGCACGCGCGGCGAGATCAACGCGATGGTCGAGGCGGCGCACCGTCGCGGGCGGCCGATTAACTATCTACTGGCGTTCTGCCCGACAAGCGGCGCCGTGATCGAGGTGGACGGCAGCGCGGCGCGGAGGGCGGCATGAAGATAGTTGCCGTATTGGCCGCATGGTTCTTCCTCGTTGTTTGGCTGCCTTGTCACTTTAAGGGGCGCCACGAATTCAACGAGCGACCACCCGGAGTCTACATAAGCCGCGTGATGGAGAACTTCGTCTGGCTTCCGTTAACGCTCACGCAACATCAACCATCGGCAACCGTGCGCGTACTTGGCCTGCTGGCGTTCTTCGTCTGGTTCTTCCCGGCGATGGCAGTCGCGGCACCGGCACTCCTCCCGCTTATGTTCGCCGAGATATTCGCCACCGCCATCCGAGGCTACTCATGACCGCCCCCGCCCTTCGCCTACTCGGAGGCGGCGTCTCGGGCGGGGAGTGGGAGGAGTAATGGAGCGAGTTATCGTCACTAGGCAGTTCGTCAACATCTGCACCATGCAAGTATGTGCGGTGTCCGACGCAACGGACGACGAGATTCTTGCCGTCTGCAATCGCGAGAATACGTCGGGCACTTCAATGGGCTGGTCCGAAGTTCTCCGCGTCGCAGACGAGGACAACATGTTCAAGGGCAGCAACAAGCTGCCGGTCGCGTGCGCCGACGATCCAACGCGCTTGCACTTCTTGGTGCTCTGCTGATGACCACCGCCGACCTTCCACTTTTCGCGCCGCATACCCGCCACGACCACCCCGACACGTCGCGCCAGGCGGCCGAGCGCGTCGGCGCCGTCGTCGCCGGGCAGCGGCTCACGGCGCTGCGGCTGCTGGCGCAGATCGGCGAGGCGACGTGCGCGGAGTTGGCGGGCGACGCGGACTCGCGGCTGTATCGGCAACTCGGCAGGCGCCTACCCGAACTGCGCGCCATGCGACTCGCGGGGAACGGCGAGGCGCGGCGGTGTGCTGTGCTCGGGCAGAACGCGCAAGTCTGGCGGCTAACGCGCGCCGGGCGGGAGGCGGTGAGATGAGCGATCCGGTCCTCACCGACGAAGAGTGGATGCTCCTCGACGGCAAATGTCGCGACGAAGTACAGGCGCGCGTCGAGCTGGCCCACAAGCGGCTCGCCTCAATCGCGGCACACGCCGATCTTCCGCCAGCGCAAGCGCGGTTCATCGCCGATGTCGTGGAGGAGGCTACACGCGAAGGACTGGTCATCTGCTGCCATACGCTCATTTCACGCTGCAAGCTGTGCGGCACGTCGAAGGATTACGTTCCCTACAAGTCCGGTCGGTATCGCGGGCGCCCCAACCACAACAAGCCACGCTACGTGAGCGGGTTTGAGTTCGCGAAACGGTTCATCCGCATGGATGGCTATCCGGCGCTTGGATGTTGTCGCGCCTGCTTTGATTCGATGCAGCCGGCGCTGAAGCGCGCCCTTGCAAACGTGGTCGCACAAGTGCCGGATCTGCTTGCCGCCGAAGGGCGCCCGCCTTGGCGTCGCTACCAACGAACGCGCTGCACAAAATGCGAATGGACTGGGCACGAAGGCCAGCTCGGTAAGCTGCAAGCGTTGATGGGCGGATGGTATCCCGGCAAGTGCCCGTCGTGCGGCGCGGAGAACACGCCGTTCGGCCCCACCAACATCGAACGAGTCGACGGTCACGAGATTGTAGAGGTGGCAGCATGAATTCCACCGCCTGCGCCCTCTGCGGCATCCGCGACGCGACCGACACGCTCACCCACGCCGACCAGAACGGCGAGGTGCTGATGATTTTCGGAACCTGCGCCGATTGCGTGGCCAGCCTGTACGGCGCGCGGCAGGTGGTGGCACCGTCGATGCCGCCGGGCTGTGTCTGCGATCCCGGCACGTGGGACGCCGACGCGAAGCCGCCCTGCGGCGAGTACGCCGGCAACGGCGTGAGCTACTGCGGCACGTGTGAGCATGACGCGGCCTGCCATGGGCGCGGCGCGCGGGAGTTGACGCACACATGAGCAATCTGCTGACAGTCTCGCGCTTTCGCGCCTATCGCAAGTGCTCGCGACTTGAGCGCCTCACCTACGTTGACGGCTGGCGCCCGGTGAAGAGTGACGACAACCTTGCGTTCGGTACGCTCTGGCACCAAGGCATGGAAGCGTGGTGGCTGGCGAAGCGCGACGGTGCCGACGCCCTAGCCGCTGCCCTGGCCGTCGTCGCGAGCCGCGCTGCCGATCCGTTCGCGCAAGTGCGCTGCGAGGAGTTGCTGCGCGGCTATGACGCGCGCTGGGGCGGCGAGATCTTCGACGAGATTGTCGGCGTCGAGGACGAGTTCCGCGCGCCGCTCATCAATCCCGAGACGTTCCAGCCGAGCCGCACCTGGCGCCTTGGCGGCAAGCTCGACTTTCGCGTGGTCCGCGACGGGCGACGGCTGTTGGGCGAGCACAAAACGACCAGCGAAGATGTCAGCCCCGGCGCCGACTACTGGCTGAAGCTCCAGATGGACCACCAGCTTTCCATCTACTTCATCGGCGCTGAATCACTCGGCTGGCCGCCGGATGGAGCACTCTATGACGTCGTGGTCAAACCCGGCCTGAGACCGTATCAGGCAACGCCGGAAGAGTCGCGTAAGTACAAGAAAGATGGTACACTCTACGCCAATCAGCGCACCGCCGACGAGACTGTCGACGAGTACCGCGCAAGGGTCCGCGCCGCGATAGAAGCGGAACCGGATCGTTACTACCAGCGGCGAGAAGTGCCGCGCATTGAGTCTCAGCTAGCGGAGTTCTTGGCCGATGCGTGGGCGCAAGGCCGCGACATGAGAGAAGCGCACCTCGAGCGCCGCGCACCGAGAAATCCCGACGCCTGTCACAATATGGGCCGTTGCGCCTTTTGGGAAGTCTGTTCAGCGGGCGTTGATCCCGCCGACCACCCGACTCGCTTTCGACGACTTGAGCATGTCCACCCGGAACTTGCGGAAGCGAGCTAACGCACGAGAGGAAAGAAAGGAGAACCGATATGGCAACGCAGTTGAGTAGGAACATCGCGCAAGCGGCGCAGGCACCGCCGAACATGGGGCTTAGCGCCATCCGCAAGGGCAAGCGCAAGGTGCCTGATCGCATCTTGCTCGCGGGAGTCGAAGGCGTCGGCAAGACGACGTTCGCCGCCGACTCGGAGAAGCCCATTTTCATCGCCGCCGAGGATGGCGTGAGTCACCTCGACGTCGAGAGCTTTCCCGAGCCGCGCACCTTCGCCGACGTGATCGCCGCGATTCGTACGCTCACCCGCGACGAGCACGGCTATCGCACGCTCGCCATCGACACGGTGGATTGGGTCGAGCCGCTGGTCTGGCGCGCGGTCTGTGATGAGAACGGCTGGGACAACATCGAAGCACCCGGCTACGGCAAAGGCTACAACGTCACCGCCGACAAGTGGCGCGAGTTGCTCCGTGCGCTCGAGGAGCTCCAGGCGGCGAAGGGCATGGAGGTCATCCTTTTGGCTCACACCACGATCCGCCCATTCTCGAACCCGGCCGGGCAGGACTACAGCCGCTATGAGGTGAAGCTCCACCGCATCGCCGCCGCGCTGGTGAAGGAATGGACGCGCGTCAACCTGTTCGCCGTTCACGAGGAGTTCACCAAGCGCGACAAGAGCGAGTTGAAGGTCAAGGGCGTGTCCACCGGACGGCGCGTCATGCACACCGAACGCAGCGCCGCATGGGACGCCAAGAACCGCTACAACCTGCCGCCCGAGCTGCCGTTGTCATACGCCGAGTACGCAGCGGCTCGCGAGCGCGGCCTGTCGGCGACGCCGGAAGCATTGGCCGCAGAGGCGCAAGCCCTTCTCGTGCTCGTCGCCGATGCGACGCAGCGGCAGAAGGCCGCCGAGTACATCGCTGCGGCAAGCGGCGACGCGCTGAAGCTGGCGAAGGCGATCGACCGCCTCCGCACCATCGTCGAGAACAACTAGACAAAACATTCGCAAAGGAGAATCACATGGCAGTTCTCGCAGTCGGAAATCACGAAGTGGAAGTCATCGCGTCTGCTCTCAGCGAGAGTCAGCAGACCAAGAGTCAGCAGATCATGGTACAGTTCGCCGACGCGAACGGCGATGGGATCACGGCCTATCTCGCCTGCAGCGAGGCGGCTTGGCAATACACGGAGGAGAAGCTCCGCACGCTCGGCTGGGACGCGCCGAAGAATGGCTACCGCTTCGAGGAGCTGAACCTCGACCCGTCGCCGCTGAAGGGCCAGCGCGTCCGCATCACGGTCAAGGAAGAGACGTACAAAGGCAAGACGCGCGCCAAGGTTGACGGCATCTGGCCGCTCTTCGAGCGGATGGAGGCGGGCGAGGCAAAGAGCTTCGCCGAGAAGCTGCGGGCGCGCATCCTCAACGGATCGACCGGCAGCGCGGCGAAAGTCGGCAGCGGTCGCAAGTCGCTCGAGCCCGATCCGAACGAGGACGACATTCCATTTTGAGCCGAAGCGCCGAAGGAAGCCGCCGCATGACCGCCCTCGCCCGCGTATCCGCATCTCGCCGACGCAGCGGCTGCCGGCGTGTACTCGTGCCGGCGGGACCGGCGCTGCATCGAACCGGCGCACGGGCGCGTACTGGTCGAGGCGGCGCGGATCGGCGAGGCGGCGTGATGTCCGCCCCGAGCTCTCAATGCTTCGCGGCACGAAGCCAGGGGCGGCGGTGGCCGGCGCCGGGGTAGGCTCGGCG
>CAZILI010000348.1:0-4787 GCA_964539965.1 uncultured Burkholderiales bacterium
ACGCCTTGCCCGAGCCGTCGCGGTTGAGGTAGTCTCGCGCATCAGACGCGCACCGATCGAAGAGCAAGAATCTTGTGACCTCGCGCGGTTTATTCACGCCCTCGCATTCACCCTTAGGCTGATGACGGCAATGCATCCGCACGCAAAGATTACCTTGCCTATCGCGTTGGTCGGGCTGGCGTTGCTCGCCTACCTCTGGCTGGGGTGGCAGCCCGAGCCCGCCTTCAGAGACGCCGCGCTACGGCTGCGCGGGGCGGTCACGGGAGCGATCGCACTCATGCTGATGGCCGGCTGGCTGGCGGCCGAGCGCTACGCGGCGCGCCCGCTGCGGGCGCTCGAACAGCGGCTGCAAGCGAAAGACAGCCAGGCGCACCGCGCACTCGAGCGCCCCATCGCGGCACCGAGCGAGCGAGTCCAATCCGCACGCGGCGACTCCGGCGCGGAGTTGGCCGCCCTGGTCGAAGGCTCCTGGGAGTGGGAATTGGCGAGTTCCGTCATGCGGCTGTCGCCCAGTTGGAAAGCGATGCTCGGCTTCCGCCCCGAAGAATTCAGCGATACTTACGCCGCTTGGAAAAACCGCGTGCATCTGGCCGACATCGGGCGCGTGGAAGCGGCGCTAAAGGCGTATGCGAGCGGCGGCGCGGCCGCATTTGCCAGCGTGCACCGTTTGCTGCACAAAGACGCAAGCCATCGCTGGGTGCTGTCGCGCGCCGCGCTGATGCGCAACGACCAAGGTCAAGCACAGCGCGTAATCGGCTACGACACCGATGTCACCTCGCTCAAGCGCGAACAGGAGATGCTGCTACAGGTGCTCGAGGCGACCAGCAGTACGACGGGAGAAGCCTTCTTTCGCGCGCTGGTGCGCGGCCTGGCCATCGCGGCCGGAGCGCGCGGCGCGCTGGTGACGCGCTGCGGAGACTACCCCACCACGCGGCTTACCGTGTTAGCGCAATGGCGCGATGGCTCTTTGCGCGAGACGTTCGACTATCCGATCGCGGGAACACCGTGCGAATCGGTGATACGGGATGCCGTAGCACGGCTGGAGGAGAGTGCGCTGCGCGAGCCTGCGCCCGCCGCCTGCGGCTTCGCTGCGGTGAGCTACTGCGGCGTGCCCATATCGGACGGCGCGGGCGCGGTCGCGGGTCATATCGCGCTGCTCGATGACAAGCCGATGCCGCACGGCGGCGCGATCGTCGCCGTGTGCAAAGTTTTAGCCGCCCGGGCGGCAGCGGAATTGACGCGCGTGCGCGGCGAACAGGCGATCGGCAAGTTGATCACGGAACTCGAGCCGCTGCCGCGCGAGGAGCGCCTGCGCCAAATCGTGCGCCAGTTCGCCGAACTCGTCGGCGTGCGCGAAGCCATCGTGACCGAATGCGTGCACGTGCCGCACAAGCGCCTGCGCGTGCTCGCGTGGTGGCGCGAAGGCCGCTTCGAGCCCTACACCGAATACAATTTGGTCGGCACCACCTGCGAAGAAACCATCAACGAAGGCAAGATATGCTGCTACCCACAAGGCGTGGGGGAGCGATTTCCGCCCGCGCGCCCGCTCGATCGCGAGAGCTATCTCGGCGTGCCGTGCTTCGGCGCCAAGGACGTCGTGATCGGTCACCTCGCCGGCTTTCACAACAAGCCGATGCAAAACTCGACGCCCGAGCCGGCTATCCTGCGCCTATTCGCCGACCGCGCGGCGATCGAACTGCGCCAACTGCGCGCAGCTTGACTCTGCGCGCCAGACCATGACCCTGCACCGCCGCGTCTTGCTGCCGCTCGCGCTGTGCGTGGTGGTGGTGCTGGGCGCGCTCGCGTGGTGGCAGACCACCGCCATGCCGGGGGCGCCGGCCGTGCGCTGGGCTTGGGTCGCCGCGGCGTTGGCGTTGCTGTCGGCCGCCTGGCTCACCGTTGAATTCGCGCTACGCCGGCCGCTCGCGGCTTTGCTGACCCGGCGCGGCAAGGGCGACGAACTGCGCGCGCTGGACGACGAACTCAATCAGCTGCGCACCGCGCTGGGGCAAAAGGACATCGAGCTCGCGCAAGCAGCGCAGACGCGCGTGCAAGCCGAGCGGGCGCTACGCGAGCACGAAGAACGCTACGCGCTCGCCGTGCGCGCCGCCAACGACGGCCTGTGGGAGTGGGACATCCCGAGCGGCGGCATGTATTTCTCGCCGCGCTGGACCGGCATGCTCGGCTTCGCCGAGCATGACATCAAGAACCACATCGAGGCGTGGAAGAATCAGATCCACCCGGAGGACCGCGCTGCGGTCGAGCAAGCGCTCAACACTCACTTAGAAGGCAAGTCGGCGCGCTTCGAGAGCCAACACCGGGCGATGCACCGGGACACCAGCTTCCGCTGGATCCTCTCGCGCGGCACGGCGTTGCGCCACGCGAACGGCAAGGCCTATCGCATGATCGGGCTCGATACCGACATCACGCAGTATCGGCGCATGGAGGAAATCCTGCGTCACTTGGTCGAGGGTACGGCGGGCACCACGGGGGACGAGTTCTTCCGCGAGCTGGTGAAAAATTTCGCAACCGTGTTGGGCGTACGGCGCGCCTTCATCACCGAGTGCACCAACTTTCCCACCTCGCGCGTGCGCCGGTTGGCGACCTGGGACAGCGGCAAGTTCATCGACACCGGAGAGGTCGAATTGGCGGGCACGCCGTGCGAGGAAGTGGTCGCCGGCGACCGCACTTGCTTTTATCCGCACGGCCTACAAGACGCCTATCCGTTCGAGAAGAAACTCGGCTTTCACAGCTACCTCGGCATGCCGATCAACGACAGCCGCGGCACGGTGATCGGTCACCTCGCCTTCCTCGACGACAAGGAAATGAGCGAAGACGTGATGTTAGGCTCGGTGTACAAGATCTTCGCCGCGCGCGCCGCGGCGGAGATCGAGCGGCGCCACACGCAGCGCCAAGTGCTGGAGCTGGCCAAGGGGTTGTCGCTTGTGCGCGGGGAGGAGAGCTTCCGCACGCTGGTGCGCAGCTTCGCCGCCGTGGCCGAGATGGAAGAAGCCTTCATCGCCGAGTGCATGGAACAGCCGCCACTGCACATGCACGTGCTCGCCTGGTGGCGCACCGGCGAGTTCCGCAGCCCGCACGACTACACACTGGCCGGCAGCACCTGCGAAGAGACCATCGGACAGGGCCGCACGTGCGTGTACCGCAATGGCGTCAGCGAGTATTTCCCCTACGCCAAGCAATACGGCTGGGAATCGTATTTGGCGGTGCCGTGCTTCGACACGCAAGGCCGCGTGATCGGCCACTTGGCCGCCTTCGACCGCAAGCCGCTGCTGCGCCCGCCGCCCGACGAGGCGATCCTCAAGCTGTTCTCGGATCGCGCGGCGGTGGAACTGTCGCGCAAGCGCCTCAACGAGACCCTGCTCGACGTGGCCGACAAGCTGTCCACCTTGCGCGGCGAAGAGTGCTTCCAGGCGATGGTCAGGGACCTGTGCCGAGTGCTCGGCGTGCGCGAAGCCTTCGTCTGCGAGTGCATGGACTTTCCGACCTCGCGCGTGCGCATGCTGGCGCGCTGGAACCGCGGCGAGTACGCGCCTTGCGTTGAGTTCGATCTGGCAGGCACGACCTGTGAGGCGATCATCGGCGACCAAGAGCCGCTTTATGTCCCGCGCAATTTGGCGCAGCGCTGGCCGTTGGAAGCGCAATACGAGCGCGACAGCTATCTCGGCATTCCGTGTTTCGATTCGGCCAAGCGCGTGATCGGGCACATCGCCTGCATGGACGGCAAGCCCATGCCCGATCAGGAGCCGGAATGGGCGATTCTCAAGCTGTTCGCCGAGCGGGCCGCGATCGAACTCGAACGCAAGCAGCTCACCGCCGCCCGCAGCGCTTTGACTTCCGTGTCCGCGGCTTAGGCCGCGCCGACGCTCTTTGGGGGTATAAGGCCAGAGCCCGCATCTGGATGCGGTGGGTAGGGCGTTACGGGGCCGAGTACACCTGCGGCGCCAGGCCGCTTATGCGGCCGCCACCCGCGCCGCGTCGGAAGAAGGCTGCGCCTGCGCGCGCGCCTCTTCTTGCTGCTGCAGCGCCCACATACGCGCGTACACGCCGCCGCGCGCCAATAGCTCGCGATGGGTACCGCGCTCGGCGACGCGGCCTTGCTCCAACACTAAGATCTGATCGGCATCGACGATGGTCGACAGGCGATGTGCGATCACCAAGGCGGTGTGGTTCTGCGCGACCTGTTTTAATTCTGCTTGGATGATTTTCTCGGTCTTGGAGTCCAGCGCCGAGGTCGCTTCGTCGAACACCAACACGCACGGGTCCTTGAGAATAGTGCGCGCGATCGCGACGCGCTGCTTTTCTCCGCCCGACAGCTTCAAGCCCCGCTCACCGACCATGCTGTCGTACTTGTCGGGCAGCGACTCGATGAATTCGTGGATGTGGGCGCGCTTGGCGGCTTGGATGACCTCCTCACGCGTAGCCTCGGGCCGGCCGTAGGCGATGTTGTAGTAGACCGTATCGTTGAACAACACGGTGTCTTGCGGCACGATGCCGATGGCGCGGCGCAGGCTCTTCTGCGTCACCTTGCGGATGTCCGTGCCGTTGATGCTGATGCGCCCCCCCGACACGTCGTAGAAGCGAAACAGCAGCCGCGCCAAGGTCGACTTGCCGGCGCCGCTGGTGCCGACCACGGCGACCTTCTGTCCGGCGCCGATCTCGAAACTCACCTCGTGCAGGATGGCGCGACGCGGGTCGTAGGAGAAATCCACACCCTCGAATTTGACCGTGCCGTTGCCGGGGTCCAGTTCCACCGCGTCGGGCGCGTC
>CAZILI010000349.1:0-4751 GCA_964539965.1 uncultured Burkholderiales bacterium
CGGTGAACTGGAGGTTCTCGAATTTGAGATAGACCTCCGCGCCGGTCATCGACGACAAGGTGCGCGAATGCAGACAAGGTGTGTCGACCACATTGCCGCGCAAAGCGGAAGCGGCGGCGGAGATGTCGGACAGTGTGACGGTCACGCCAGACTTTTACGCCGGCAAAAATTGCCGTGTCAAGCTGCCCGTCGAAACGCTCGGCCCATTCGCGCTCCAGCACTTGTCGCTGTCTTGGTGGGGGTATAAGTCTAAAATCCTCATCTGGATGCGCTCTGCAGGATGCTACTCCCTCGAGTAGGAGGAAACCTAGACCGCTTACGTCGCCCTCACGAGCTGCATACCGTCGTCGGCCGGAACGAGCGTCAAGCGCGCGTCGTGATACTTCGCTACCGTCGGCCGATGCGCGATGCTGACCACCGTAGTGTGCGGCAGACGCTCGCGCAGCAGGGCGTACAGGGCTTGCTCGCCGGCTTCGTCCACCGCCGAGGTGGCCTCGTCCAAGTACAACCAGTCGGGCTCGTGCAGCAACGCGCGGGCGAACGCCAATCGCTGCTGTTCGCCCGGTGAGAGTTGCTGGCCCCAGTGCGCTTCTTCGTCGAGCCGGGGCAAGAACTTTTCCAAGCCGCATAGGCGCAAGGCCTCGCGCACACGCGCCTCCCCAAACGCGCCCGCATCGGCGGGGTACGCGACGGCGCCGCGTAGGCTGGTGATCGGCAAGTACGGCTTCTGCGGCAGGAACAAGACTCGCTTCCCGCCCGGGCGCGCTACCGTGCCGCGGCCGAACGGCCAAATGCCCGCTACCGCGCGAAACACCGTGCTCTTGCCGCTGCCGGAAGCACCGGTAAGCAGCACGCGCTCACCCGAGGTGATTTTGCTCTCCTTGGCGCGCACGATCACGCGCCCGTCGGGCAGCGCGAGTTCGAGATCGCGCAACTCCAAGTCGGGCGAGTCGGTGTCTTCAATGCGCATGCCGTCGTGCCGGCGCTGCGCGGCCGCGGCCGCATCGATGGCGGCGCGAAAGTCGAGCAGGCGGTCGACACTCGCCTTCCATGCCGCGATCGCGCCATAGCTGTCCACGAACCAGCTGAGCGACTCGCGCACTTTATCGAAGGTATTGCCGATCTGCATGAGGGTGCCCAAGGTGATCGCGCCACTGAAGTAACGCGGCGCCGCCACCACGAAGGGAAAGATCAGCGCGATCTGGGTGTAGCCGGCGGTGAACCAGGTCAGGCGTTTGTTGGCCTTGATCAAGGCCCACCAATTGCCGAGGATGCCGCCGAAGCGCTGCAAGAGGCCTTGCTGCTCCGTGTCCTCACCCCGGTACAGCGCGACCCCTTCGGCGTTCTCGCGCAGGCGCACCAGCGAAAACCGATAGTCGGCCTCATAGCGCTGCTGCTGAAAGTTAAGTCCGACCAGCGGCCGGCCGATGCGGTGCGCAAGCCAGCTGCCGGCCAGCGCATACAGTACTGCGGCGAACACCATATAGCCGGGAATCGTCCACTGACGCCCGTCGAAATCAAAGCTGAGCGGCCCGGAAATGCCCCACAGAATGGTGACGAACGAAAACAGTGTGACCAGGGCGTTCAGCAGGCCGAGCGTCAGGTCCAGGGTACCGGCGGTAAACAGCTTCAGGTCCTCGGATATGCGTTGATCGGGATTGTCGGTCAGGCGCCTCTGCAGCTCCATTCGGTAATAGACCCGCTCGCCCAGCCAGGCGGTCAGATATTGCTGATTGAGCCAACGCCGCCAGCGCATTTCCAGCGCCTGCTGCAGATAAATCCGGTATACCGCCACCACGATGTTCGCCACCGCGAGCCACGAAAACCGCCCGATCTGCGTCCAGAAGGCGGCCATGTTCTTTTGTTCGAGCGCGTTGTAGAACAGTTGGTACCACTCGTTGAACAGGACGGCGAGGTAGACTTGACCCAGGTTGAGCGCGACGATCAGCGCCAGCAGGGCGCGCGCCGACCACTTCTCTTCCGCGCTCCAATAAGGGCCGGCCAGTCGCCATAAGCTCTTCATGAAAGAGCCGTAGCTCGGAGCAGGACGCTGAGCGGGCGGGGCGGGTGCCGCGGCGGCGGAATCGGTCATGGCGGGTCTACGCAGTGGCCTCGGGTCGACGGATTATCGCAGTTCGATGTCCTACCGACTAACGGCCTAGACCGTCGGGCGAGTTGTGAGGGGCCCGCTGTTCCCCTACAGTACCGACCTATCCGGCGAAATACGCGGCGAAACGCGCTTTGTTCGCGGCGTTGCGGGAACTATCGGGCGGCGATCATGCTCGGATGTCAATAGAGGCAGGCGGAGAGCGAAGCAAAGAGCGGTCAAACCATGAACACCGAATCCTTGAGAGGCTTACTCGCGGCACCGCTGGTGATCGCGCTTCTGGGTGGACTGTTCCACTCCTTTGGTGTGTTCGACACGGTTTTGGCCCGTGAGGCAAAGCTCGCGCATCGCTCGGACTTGGCGGCTCGCCTGACTGTCGCCGCCACACCCGCTGCGCCGGCCGCTCGCCCGTCGGCGCCCCCCGCAGCACCGATGACCACGCCGTTCTCGGCTACGCCTGCCCCCGCCGCGAGCGCGGCTCCGGCCGCGCTGGAGACCGCCGTGCCGGCCGCGCCAGTCGTGCCCGCCGCACCGCCGGCCCTGGCGGCGCCGAGGGCGATGCCTGCGTTGCCTCCCCCGCCCAGCGAGATGGTCGAAAGCGAGGGTGAGCCCGACATGGAAGGCGTCGAGCCCGAGGTCGTAGTCGACCCGCAGGCAACGCAAGCCCAGCAGCTATTGGAAATGCAGGCCGCCCAGGCAGCACAGCCGGCCGAAATGGCCGAGCAAATCATCGAAGAAGCCCAGCCCGACGCAGTGCTGGAGCAAGAACAACAGCAATAGGTAGGGTGCGCCCCGCGCACCCAGCTAGCCTGCTCGCAGCTCGACCTTAAAACGCTCGGTTGCGCCGATCAGCGCGCTGCGGATGCCGGGTTCGAAAGCCGAATGCCCCGCGTCGGGCACCACCACATAGTGCGCTTGCGGCCAAGCGCGATGCAGATCGTCGGCCGACACGATCGGACAAACCACGTCGTAGCGACCCTGCACGATGATGCAAGGCAGGTGGCGGATTT
The DNA here is from genome assembly GCA_964539965.1 of uncultured Burkholderiales bacterium. GTDB lineage: Bacteria > Pseudomonadota > Gammaproteobacteria > Burkholderiales > JALYOK01 > CAZILI01. Next base: position 3,118 of record CAZILI010000349.1, read on the forward strand.
TGTCCACGTTGGCGAGCAGCGCGTCCTCGCTCGCCAAAAAGCAACCATGGTTGAAGTAGTGCGCTTCGATGCGCGCCAGACCCAAGGCGACGGCGTCGCTGGAGAAGTGATCAATGGTGGCCTGGCTCGGCAGCAAAGTCGAGCACGCACCCTCATACACGCTCCAACTACGCGCCGCCGGCATGTGCATGGCCGGGTCCGGGTCGGTCAGCCGCCAAAAGTAGGCCGTGAGCAAATCCTTGCGCTCGCGCTCGGGCACGAAGCCCGCGAAGCGGTGCCATGCCTCGGGAAAGATATGCTTGAGGCCGTACAAGAACCAATCGATCTCGCTCTTGCGACACAGAAAGATGCCGCGCAGGATGAGGCCCAAGCAGCGCTCCGGATATCTCTGCGCGTAGGCTAGCGCGAGCGAAGATCCCCACGATCCGCCGAAGACGACCCAGCGCTCTATCCCCAGATGGATGCGCAGTCGCTCCATGTCCTGCACGAGGAAGTCTGTCGTGTTGTCGACGATCTCGCCCATCGGTTTCGATCGGCCGGCGCCCCGTTGATCGAAAATGACGGTGCGGTAGGCGGCCGGGTCGAAGAAGCGGCGATGCTGCGGTGTCGAGCCCGCGCCGGGTCCGCCGTGCAAGAACACCACCGGCAGGCCGGCCGCGTTGCCCGACTCCTCCCAATACATGACGTGCCGATGATCTAGTTCGAGCATGCCGCTATTGCGCGGTTCGAGGTCGGGAAAGAAGTCGGCGCGCTCGCAGGGTGGCGCCATTTCGTTCATCCGCCGTTACCGTCCGGTTGCGTCGACCTGGAGAAGCCGCATGCGCGCAGTCGCCGGATTCCCGATGTGTGAACTTGCATCCATTTCCTTGACAGTTTTGCTGCAGGGCAATAGAGTGCCCGGCACAAGAAAAATCGTTTTCGTTGCGAGGGCAAAATGCTCTATCAGCTTCACGAAGCGCACCGTGCATCGCTCGAACCGCTGCGGCTATGGGCAGCGGCGACGGCACAATTCTACGGCAACCCATTCAGCGTCTTCAGCTACAACCCGCTGAGCCGCGTCTTGACCGCCAGTGCCGAAGTGGTGCTGCGCCTGACCCATCGCTACGACAAGCCGGCCTTCGGACTCGACCACACCGAAATCGCCGGCAAGCAAGTCGCCGTCACCGAGGAAGTCGTTCTCGCCAAGCCGTTCTGCAATCTGCTGCATTTCAAGCGCGAGCGCAAGCGCAAAGACCCGGTCGTACTCATGTTCGCGCCGCTGTCGGGGCACTACGCCACTTTGCTGCGCGACACGGTGCGCGCCTTCTTGCCCGAGCACGACGTCTACATCACCGACTGGCTGGATGCGCGCATGGTGCCGTTGGCGCAAGGGCGGTTCGCGCTCGAAGACTACGTCGCCTATGCGCAGGAGTTCATCCGACACCTCGGGCCCGAGGTAAACGTGATCTCGGTGTGCCAGCCCACGGTACCCGTGCTCGCCGCCGTGTCGCTGATGGCACAGGCCGACGAGGCGGTGCTGCCCAAGACGCTCACCATGATGGGCGGCCCGATCGATACGCGTCGCAGCCCCACTTTGGTAAACAACTTCGCACTGCGCCGGCCGATCGAGTGGTTCGAGAGCAAGCTCATCAGCC
>CAZILI010000350.1:0-4690 GCA_964539965.1 uncultured Burkholderiales bacterium
GCCCCAGCGGATCGCCCAGGTCATCTTGTCTACCTCTTCGCCGATCGACGAACCGAGCGCCGAATTGCCGATGTTGCAGTTGATCTTCACCAAGAAGTTGCGCCCGATCACCATCGGTTCGGATTCGGGATGGTTGATGTTGGCCGGGATAATCGCCCGCCCGCGCGCGACTTCCTCACGCACGAACTCCGGGGTGATCGCCTTGGGGATCGCTGCACCGAAGTCCTGCCCCGCGTGCTGCTTGCGCAGCAGCTCCGATAGCTCGTGCGCGCGCTGATTCTCGCGAACGGCGATGAACTCCATTTCGGGCGTGACGACCCCGCGCTTGGCATAGTGCATCTGCGAGACGTTCGCGCCCGGTTTGGCGCGGCGCGGCGGGCGGGTGAGCGAAAAACGCATGGCAGCGAGCTTGGCGTCGGCGAGCCGCGCGCGCCCGAAGGCCGAACTCGGGCCCGCCAGCGCTTGAGAATCACCGCGCGCTTCGATCCAGCCTTGGCGCAGCGAGGCGAGGCCGGCGCGGATGTCGATCTTCGCTTGCGGATCGGTATAGGGGCCGGAGGTGTCGTACACAAAGATCGGCGGATTGCGCTCCGCCCCGAACGAGGCGGGCGTGTCGGTCTGCGCGATCTCGCGCATCGGCACGCGGATGTCCGGCCGCGAGCCCTCGACGTACACCTTGCGCGAGCGCGGCAGCGGCCGGATCGCCGCTTCGTCGACATGCGCCGTCGCGCTCAAGAAGTTGGGATTGGCATTCATCAAAGACCTCGTCTTGGTTGGGCGGACTATTTCCACCACGCGTAGAAGTGATGCACCGGGCCGTGCCCGCTACCGACCTGCAATTCGTCGGCGCGTCGCAACGCCCCCGTAAGGTAGTCTTTTGCCCGCCGCACCGCGACCGGCACGCTTTCGCTGTGCGGCAACAAGGCGGCGATGGCCGATGACAACGTGCAGCCGGTGCCGTGCGTGTTGGTGGTCGCCACGCGCGGCGCGCTCAACTCGATCATCTGGCTGCCGTCGTGCAGAATATCGCAAGCCGGCCCTGCCGTGAGGTGGCCGCCCTTGAGCAGCACCCAGCGCTGCCCGTCGCTCGCCAACAGCTTGCGCAGCCGCTGCGCGGCCTGGCGCATTTCGGCCAAGGTCTCCGGCGCCCGCTCACCGAGCAGCACGCCCGCCTCCGGCAAGTTGGGCGTTACTATCTCCGCCTGCGGCAGCATCGTCTCGCGCAAGGTCGCCACCGCTTCCTGCGCCAGCAGGTTGTCGCCGCTCTTGGCCACCATCACCGGATCGAGCACCAAGTGCGGCGGCCGCCATTTCGCCATGCTGTCCGCCACCGCTTGGGTGACCGCCGCGCTGCCGAGCATGCCGACCTTGACGGCGTCGATGCGCACGTCCTCGAACAAGGTGTCGATCTGCTGGCGCACGAACTCGGGCGGCACGGCGTGAATGCCCGTCACGGCGCGCGTGTTCTGCGCGGTGAGCGCAGCCACCACGGCGCACGCATACGCGCCCAGCGCGCTCATCGCCTTGATGTCGGCCAGCACACCGGCGCCGCCCGACGGATCGACACCGGCCACGGTGAGCGTATTGGGGATGCGCGCCGCGCTGTCTGTCGCGGCCGCAAAACGAAGAATGTTCTCTGCTGCCATCGCGCTTCCCTACGCCGGCATGATCCGGATCAGGTTCAAAGGGTTTTTCTCACCGGACCGCGCGGCCCGGACCCCTAGCAATAGCCGCTACGGTAGAGCAAAAGCGACCGCGCATGCAAGCGCGAAGCCGGTGGGCGGCCTAGCGCTTGCGTACGCGCAAGCCCGCGCGCCCCATCATCGCCACCAATCCCTGCCGGCCGACCAGGTGCGCCGCACCGACCGCGACGAAATGGGTGTCCGAACCGCGCAAGAACTCGCGAATCTGCTCAGCGAAGCGAAGGTTCCTCGCCTCGATCAGCTTGGCGTTGATCGATTCAGCAGCGGGCACATCGGCATAACTTGCGATGAAGGCGCGCTCCAGGCGCGTCGCGTCGCCCGCCCGCCAGGCGGCGACGATCGCATCGAACAGCGCCGCGGTGCGACCGAGGCGGATTTGCGCGAGGCTGCCCTCCAGGATGGCGAAGTGCTCCTCCTCGCTCATCGATTGAAACACGGCGAGCTGCTCGGCCTGCGTTTCCAGCGCATCGATCGGCTTGCCGAGTCGCAGCGCCAAATCGCTCAAATAGGCATCCACAGCCAACTGGGGCGAGTACTCCTGCTTGGCGAGTTCGCGCACGGTGAGGCTCAAGCCGAGCAGCCACGGCCGCATTCGATACGCCGCCGCGGGCGAAAGCTGATCTCGCTCCAACACGCCCGCCAAAGGCTCCCGCAAGGCCTGCGGCAGGTGCGCCTCGAGCGAATCGCCGGCCGGGTAGGTGCCGGCGTCGCGCATGGCGTGCTGGGCGCCGCTGTCGAGCTTGGCCTCGAGCACCAGCCGCCTCGAGTGCGCCAACGCTTGCTCGACCCGCTCCGGCAGCGGGTAGAATTCAGAACGCCCGACGTGCAAGGTGCCGAACAGGTAAACTTTGGCGGTCTTGGAGGTGACTTCCCACAAGGGGGGCTCGGCCGCCGCCTGCCCAACCCCGAACAGCACGGTGAGGGCAGCCAGGGCCAGGCAGCACAGCAACGCGTACCGCTTCTGAGCGCGCCGCTTATCGAGGCGGTAAGTCCCCACTGACCTTTCCTGCTCCTGGCCTTGGCTGGGCCGATACTGGGCGAGTTTACACCTCGGGCCTAGAGCCCCTGCGCAAAAGACGCTATGCCTCACGAGCTGTGGCGAGCCGGCCCCATATTCTCGAAAACTGTTGCGCAATTCAAACACTCGCCCCAAGCCACGCCTGTTTGCCCGCCCCCAGGCGATGAGAATCTTCGAGTTTTGATATAGTTAGCGCGGAAACTTGCCAACCACTGCCTTGCGCACCACCGGATAAGCACCCAGCCAGCATGGATTTCGAGCGCGCGCGCTTCAACATGGTCGAACAACAGATCCGCCCTTGGGACGTACTCGACCAGGCAGTGCTGGACTTGCTATTCGAGGTCAGGCGTGAGGATTTCGTCCCCGAGAAATCGCGTTCGCTGGCGTTTGCCGATCTGGAAATTCCGCTCGGTTACGGCGAAGTCATGTTGGCGCCCAAGCTCGAGGCGCGCATCGTGCAGGAGCTGGAGATCAAGCCGTCCGACAAGCTGCTCGAGATCGGCACCGGCAGCGGCTACATGACGGCTTTGCTGGCGCGCTTGGCCAAGCGCGTGCACAGCGTGGAAATCGTGCCCGAGCTTGCTGCCTTCGGCGAGCGCAACCTGAAGCGGGCCGGTGTCGACAACGTCATGCTCGAAGTCGGCGACGGCGCTGGCGGATGGACGCGCCACGCCCCCTACGATGTCGTCGTCCTCACCGGCTCGACGCCGGTGTTGGCGGAGGCGCATTTGCAGAGCCTCGCGCCGGCGGGGCGCCTGTTCGCCGTGGTGGGCGACGCGCCGGTGATGAAGGCGCGCCGCTACACCTGCGTGCGGTCCGGTGCGTACAACCACGTCGAGTTGTTCGAGACGGTCATCCGCCCGCTGCGCAACGCGCCGCAGCCCAAGCGGTTCGTGTTCTGATGGGCGTGAGCCAATTGAGCGCGACCGACCTGGATGGCTGGCTGAAAGACATCGCTCGCAAGCCGCCGATCCTGCTCGACGTGCGGGAAGCCTGGGAGCTCGATCGCTGCTGCCTCGCCGGCAGCTTGCATATGCCTATGAACCAAGTGCCAGCGCGGGTTGGCGAACTCGGCGCGGACCGAGAAATCGTGGTTATTTGTCATCACGGCGGACGCAGTGCAGCGGTCGCCAATTGGCTCGCCCAGCGTGGTTTTCCGGGCGTGCATAACTTGAGCGGCGGAGTGGACGCTTGGGCGCGGCTGGTGGACCCTAGCATGCCGCGCTACTGAAGATACGGGACATCAATGAACAAGTTACAAATCGTGCTCGCGGTGGGAACGTTGTGCGCCTTGCCCGCCTTGGGCGAAGACCTGTTGCAGATCTACCAGGACGCCGAAATCGCCGACGCCCAGTACGCTTCGGCGCGCGCCGCCTACAACGCCGGCATCGAGCGTCTACCGCAAGCCCGCGCCGGCTTGAAGCCGCAGGTCGACCTGAACGCAAGCGTGAACGGCAACGCGGTCAAGAACTGGGTGGCGGACCGCTCCGGGAATTTCGTCGGCGGCGGAGTCACCCTCGCGCTGACACAGCCCTTATACCGCCTGCAGAACAACATTCTCGTCGACCAAGCGGAAATTCAACTCCGCCAGGTGGAAGCGCAGTTGAATCAAGCGAAGCAGGATCTCATTCTGCGCGTCTCGCAGGCGTATTTCGACGTGCTGTTGGCGCAAGACAACGTCGACGTGTCGCGCGCGCAGAAGGCTGCGATCGCCGAGCAGCTGGCGCAAGCGAAGCGCAATTTCGAAGTCGGTACGGCGACCGTGGTCGACGTGCACGAAGCGCAGGCGCGGTTCGATCTTGCCACTTCCACCGAGATCGCCAACGTCAACGACTTGGACGTAAGGCGCCGCGCACTGGAACTTCTCATCGCCAAAGCGGCCCCCGAGCTGGCGCGCTTGAGGGACAGCGTTGCCTTGCCGCTGCCCACGCCCAACGACATGCAGCAGTGGGTGAAAGCGGCGGAAGAT